>NZ_JBHJUW010000122.1:0-27494 GCF_042268205.1 Streptomyces sp. NPDC056160 | reverse complement strand
CTGGTGACCTCACACCGTTGGTCCCCTGACACCGTTGGTCACCTCACCCCGCCCCCCGGCCCTGGGGGGCCCGGCCGAGACCTCGCGGCCGGGCCCCACAGGGCTGTCCGGGAGGCGGCCGGGGAGCGGCCGACGGTCGTCGCATCGGACGGATGCGTCCCAACCAGGTTCCGGAGCAGGTGCGTTGCAGCCGGGGGCGGTAGCGGCTACGCCTGGCGGACGAGACCGGTCAGACGCTTGTACGGGGGCCTCAGCCGCTGTGGGTGACCGGCTCGGGGCCGGCGTCGAGCGCATCGAGGACCGCGTCGCCGTTCGCCCTCGCCCACTCGGTCAGCATGTGGATCGGATCGATCAGCGTGGCCCCGAGCGGTGTGAGTTCGTACTCGACGCGGGGCGGCACCTCGGCGTAGGCGTGGCGGCGGACGAGTCCGTGCGACGCGAGCCGTCGGAGCGTCTGGGTGAGCATCTTGCGGGAGATGCCACCGATCAGCTCGATCAACTCGCCATGGCGCACCGGGCCCTTGCTGAGGCCGTAGAGCACGACCACCGTCCACTTGTCGGCGATCAGCTCGACCGCCAGACGCGCCGGACAGTCGGCGAGAAAGGGATCACCGGGACCGAAACCGCTCATGGCGGCAAAGGTACCTGCTGGTTCCTGTCGGAAACATAGCCTGGGTTCTCTCCCCCCTTCCGAGCCGGTTCCGAGCCAGGAGAGTCATGCGAGTCATCACCCAGCACACACTCGGCGGTCCCGAGGTGCTCACCATCGTGGACGCGCCCGAGCCCCAGCCCCTCCCGACAGAGGTTCTCGTCCGCGTCAAGGCGATCGGGCTGAACCCGCTGGAGGCGCTCCTGCGCGCCGGCGAGTTCCCCCCGCTGCTCGGCCGGCCGCCGTTCATCCTCGGCTGGGACATCAGCGGCGTGGTCGAGGAGGGGTCGCTGACGTACAGGTTCAGGCCCGGCGACGAGGTGTTCGGGATGCCGCTGTTCCCGCGGGCGGCGGGTGCGTACGCCGAGTTCGTGTCGGCGCCGGCGTTGCACCTGGCACGCAAGCCGGCGTCGCTCTCGCACGTCGAGGCGGCGGCACTGCCGGTCGTCGGGCTGACGGCGTGGCAGGGGCTCGTCGACCTCGGTGGCGTGAGCGAGGGCGACCGCGTCCTGGTCCACGGCGGTGGCGGCGGGGTCGGCCACGTCGCGATCCAGATCGCGAAGGCTTTCGGCGCGCACGTGATCGCGACCGCCAGTGGGAGCAAGCGGAAGTTCGTCGAGGAGTTCGGCGCCGACGAGGTGATCGACTACACGGCGGTCGACTTCACCGAGGCGGTCCGCGACATCGACGTCGTGCTCGACACGATCGGCGGCGACACCGTCGAGCGGTCGCTCGAAGTACTCCGCCCCGGCGGTCACCTGGTGACGGCGGTCGCCGAGGAGGATCCGGCGCTCATCGCCAGGTACGAGGCGGCCGGCATGCGCTTCAGCGGCATCGCGGTCGACCCCGATCCGGTCGCCCTGCGAGGTCTCGTCGAACTCGTCGAACAGGGCAGGCTCCGGGTCCATGTGCAGGAGACGTTCCCCTTCGAGCGCGCCGCCGAAGCGCACCGGCTGCTCGACGCCGGTCACCTCCGGGGCAAGCTCGTCCTCACCGTCTGATCCCGTCGTGGGGCCTCCCGGTGAGCGAGGCGAGGCCCTGCTGATGAACGGCTGGTGAGCCCGGGGTCCGACAGCGGTGATCTGTGCGGAGGCCGTACCACCGGAGGGTTCTGCCGCTGATCCCTTTGTGTCCGGCGGGTGAGGGGGGTTCTCCCGGCTGTTCGGCGGACCTTGGACCGAGCGGCGTGTGATCGCTTTTCCGTAGGCTGCCGCTGCCGCTGCCGCTGCCGCTGCCGCTGCGGCCAGGGGTGGGGCCGGGCAGGCAGCAGACGGACGACGGGACCTGGCGTGGCCGGCTGTTGGCGCAGTGGTCGGACGTAGGTGCCCGGAGCCATCCAGCCATCCAGCCATCCGGCCCCGCCTCGGCCGACCGGCGACGGGCCCGTCGCGCGCCCCCTTTCGACGCCCTGGGGGGCGAGGAATCGACCACACAGCAAAACCGGTCCGGTTTCCGTACCGTGTCCGGCTCGGCGAGCAGGACCTCGCGCGGTCGCTGCCGGGCCCCGGCCTCGTTCCAGTCCCGCGGCCTGCGCCGGCACCTCGTGCCCGGAGCGGGCCTCGGCTCCTCGCAAGGCGCCCACTGCCTGAGCCGCGTGCGGCCGCGGCAGAGCCCCGGCGCCGGAGAAGTCCCCGGGCTCCGTCCGCCTCCCTCGGCCCGTGCCGCCCGCCGCGGGGGTCAGCCCACGGTCAGGACGATCTTCCCGGTGGTGTGGCCCTGCTCACCGATCTCGTGTGCCTTCGCGGCCTCGGCCAGCGGCAGGACGGTGTCGACCACCGGCTTCACCACGCCTTGCTCCACCAGGGCGGCGATCTCACGCAGGCCGAGGTGGTCGGGCTCGACCAGCATCCACACCGCCCGCAGGTGTTCGGGGACGACAGCCGGGACGTCGTCCGGGCCGGGCAGGGTGACCAGCCGCCCGCCCGCCCGCAGCACCTTCAGGGAGCGCTCGGCGGTCTGGCCGCCGATCCCGTCCAGCACCACATCCACGTCCTCGACGGCATCCTCGAACCGGACCGCGCGGTAGTCGATCACCTCGTCCGCGCCCAGTTCCCGAAGCAGGTCGTGCTTGCCGGCGCTGGCGGTACCGACCACGTACGCGCCGCGCGCCTTGGCGATCTGCACGGCGAGGTGGCCGACCCCGCCGGCCGCCGCGTGCATCAGTACCCGCTCACCGGCGCGCACGCCGGCGGTGTCCACCAGGGCCTGCCAGGCGGTCAGCGCGGCCAGCGGCAGCGCCGCCGCCTGGACGTGGGTGAGGTTCGCCGGTTTGGGCGCCAGGTGGCGGGCCGGGGTGACGACGTACTCGGCGTAGGCGCCGGCCTGGCGGGGGAACAGCGGCATGCCGTAGACCTCGTCGCCGGGACGGAACACCCCCACGCCCGGTCCCACGGCCTCGACGGTGCCGGAGACGTCCCAGCCGACCGCCGGCACCTCGCCCCACTCGATCAGGGACCCACTGGCCCGGGTCTTGAAGTCCACCGGGTTCACTCCGGCCGCGTGGACCCGGACCAGGACCTCGTTCAGTCCGGGCTCGGGCCGGGCCACCTCACGCTCGACGAGCGTCTCCGGTCCGCCCCACTGCTCCACGACCACCGCACGCATGCTGTCCGCCTCGCTCTTTCCGTCTCGATCGGATGTGCCGCCCGGGTCGTTCCCGGTGCGACGTCGTCCACGATCCGGTACCCGCCTCCTTCATGGTGTTGGCCGCTTGGCCACTATGTGACAGGATCTGGCCATGAGCGAGACGCAGTCGCCACGCACCGACCCCCGCGCCGACCGGCTCGCCGACGCACCGGAACCGCACCGCATCGCGGTCCTCGCCCTGCCCGGCGTCCCGCCCTTCGAGCTCGGCATACCCTCCCGGGTCTTCGGCAGTGTCCTGGACGGGGGCGGACGCCCGCTGTACGAGGTCACCGTCTGCACCGCCGACGGCGCCCCCGTCCTCAGCGACGCCGGGTTCACCGTGCAGCCCGCGGCCGGCCCGGAGGCCCTGGCCGCCGCCGACACCGTGATCGTCCCGCCCACGCACGCCATGCCCGAGCTCGGCCGCGGCGGTCCGCTGCCGCCCGAGGTCACCGCGGCCATCGCCCGGATCCGGTCCGGTACCCGCCTGGTGTCCATCTGCACCGGCTCCTACGTCCTGGCCGCGGCAGGCCTCCTCGACGGGCGGCCCGCCACCACCCACTGGAACCTCGCCCCCGAGTTCCGCCGCGCCTACCCACGCGTGAAGGTCGACGAGGACGTCCTCTTCGTCGACGACGGCGACGTCCTGACCTCCGCGGGCGTCGCCGCCGGCGTCGACCTGTGCCTGCACATGATCCGCCGCGACCACGGCGCCGCCGCCGCCAACCGCGCCGCCCGCATGTGCGTCGTACCGCCCTGGCGCGACGGCGGGCAGGCCCAGTACATCGACCGCCCGGTCCCCGAACCCACCGTCGCCACCACCACAGCCACCCGCGCCTGGGCCCTGGAACACCTCGGCGAGCCCCTCTCCCTGAACCGCCTCGCCGAACACGCCCGGATGAGCCTGCGCTCCTTCACCCGCCGCTTTCGCGACGAGGTCGGCATGACCCCCGTGCAGTGGCTCACCGCGCAACGCCTCGAACTGGCCAAACAGTTGCTGGAGACCACCGACCTGTCGATCGGCCTGGTCGCCCACCGCTGCGGCTTCGGCTCCGCGAACTCCCTGCGCGCCCACATGAGAGCGGCCTTCGGAGTCTCACCCGCCGCCTACCGCCGCACCTTCGGCCCCGACGACCCCGCCGGAGCCCGTGTGGCCGTGACGGTCCGATGCTGATCGGCCGACGTCCGGCGACGCGTGCGGTTGCGCGGGCGTCACCCGGCCGGTGTGTTTCTGGCAGTTCGATCCCAGGAGGAGACAACATGGCACCACAGATCCTGCGTGCCGAGGACAGGACGCCCGCGCCGTGGAAGAACGGCGGCGGCGTGACCTCGGAAGTGGCAGTCCACCCGCAGGGCGCGGGGACGGAGGACTTCCTGTGGCGGGTCAGCGTCGCCGACGTGGCGGGCGACGGACCGTTCTCCGCGTTCGCGGGAGTCGACCGGATCATCACCCTCGTCGACGGACCGGGCATGGCCCTCACCGTCGCCGGGGCCGCGCACAAGGTGGACGCGCCGTACGAGCCGTTCGCCTTCCCCGGCGACGCGGTCACGGAGTGCCGTCTGCTCGGCGGGCCGATCGTCGACTTCAACGTGATGGTACGGCGTGCCGAGATGACGGCGCGGGTCCGCGTGGTGCGCTCTGACACATCCGTGCGGCCGGCCGCGGGGACGGGCGTTCTCGCGATCGTCCTGGACGGGTCCGCCGTGCTCCGGCATGCCTCCGTCCGCCTCGGTCGCCTCGACGCGGTACTGCTTCGGGAGGGGGAGGGCGACAGCTTCGGCGTCGACGGGGTCCTGGCGGTCGTGGACCTCGCGGCCAGGCCCGGCCGATGACCTGGCCTGCGTGCACGTAGAGGAAGCCGCGGCCGCCAGGCCGCGGCTCTCGTCGCTTCGCACGGCCTGGCGGCCGGTTCGGGGGGCGGGCCGGGCCGGCGCCCGCGGGGTGTCACGCCAGGGTGGTCGCCATCCGGTGGATCAGGCGGGCGCCGGCGCGGGCCGTGCGCTGGTCCACGTCGAATTCCGGGTTCAGCTCGGCGATGTCGCAGACCGCGAGCTTGTCACTGGCCGCCACCCGGTGGCAGACCCGCTCGACGACTTCCATCGGCACCCCGTATGCAGCGGGCGCGCTGACGCCCGGTGCGACCGCTGCGGGGAGCACGTCGAGGTCGATGCTCAGGTGCACGATGTCGCAGCTCGCGAGGAAGTCGTCGACGAACCTCTCGGCGCGCTCCAGGTCCGGCAGCCCGCACTCGGTGTCCGGCAGCCAGCGCACGCCGAGCCTGTCCGCGGTGCCGAACAGCCGCTGGGTGTTGCTGGGCTGGCTGACGCCCAGCACCCAGTAGTTGAACTCCCGGCCGTGCCGCTCCTCGCTCTGCGCGATCTGCAGGAAGGGTGTGCCGGAGCTGGGCCGGACGTCGTCGCGCAGGTCGAAGTGCGCGTCGAGGTTCAGTACCCCGAGACGGCCGCCCTCGCGCAGCGCACGCGTCTGCCGCAGTCCCCGGTAGCTGCCGTACGCCACCTCGTGGCCGCCGCCCAGCACCATCACCGGGTGACCGCGGTCGACGAGCGGGGCGACCGCGCGCCCCAGGCGCTCCTGCCCTGCCTCCAGGACGCCCTCCCCGTTCCCGGTGACCTCGATGTCACCGGCGTCCAGCGCCCGCAGCGGCTTCGGCAGTGCCATCGACGCCAGAGCGCGGCGCAGGGCGCCCGGGCCGTTCGCGGCGCCCTGCCGGCCCTTGTTGCGGCGTACGCCCTCGTCACTGCGGAAGCCGACGAAGGCGACCTCACCCGGTGCCGCCTCTTCCGGGTCGAGGTGAACGGCCCTGTGCCAGCGCAGGTTCTCGGCGCCGGGGCCGTCGTCCCGTCCGGTCCACGGAGTGGCACACACGTCCGGGGGGACGTGCCGGGCTTCCTGCCGCGTGAACGCGGCGCTCACGCCGCACCGCCTTCGGTCTCCGTCATCGGGATGCGCACGCCCCGCTCCTCGGCCACCGAGGCGGCGTGCTCGTAGCCGGCGTCGACGTGCCGGATGACACCCATGCCGGGGTCGTTGGTCAGGACGCGGGCGAGCTTGCGGGCCGCGAGTTCGGTGCCGTCGGCGATGCAGACCTGACCGGCGTGGATGGAGCGGCCCATGCCGACGCCGCCGCCGTGGTGGATGGAGACCCAGGAGGCACCGGACGACGTGTTGACCAGGGCGTTGAGCAGCGGCCAGTCGGCGATGGCGTCGGAGCCGTCGAGCATCGACTCGGTCTCGCGGTAGGGCGAGGCCACGGAGCCGGAGTCGAGGTGGTCGCGGCCGATGGCGACCGGGGCGGACAGCTCGCCGGAGGCGACCATCTCGTTGAAACGCAGACCGGCGCGGTGCCGCTCGCCGTAGCCCAGCCAGCAGATGCGGGCGGGCAGACCCTCGAACGCCACGCGCTCGCCGGCCAGCTTCAGCCAGCGGTGCAGGTGCTCGTTCTCCGGGAACAGCTCCATGATGGCCTTGTCGGTGGCCTCGATGTCCTTCGGGTCACCCGAGAGGGCGGCCCAGCGGAAGGGGCCCAGGCCCTCCTCGAACAGCGGCCGGATGTGGGCCGGCACGAACCCCGGGAAGTCGAACGCCCGCTGGTAGCCGGCCTTCCGGGCCTCGTCGCGAATCGAGTTGCCGTAGTCGAAGACTTCGGCGCCGGCGTCGAGGAAGCCGACCATCGCCTCGACGTGCTTGGCCATGGAAGCACGGGAACGCTCGGTGAAGCCGGCGGGATCCTCGCGGGCCTGCTCGTGCCACTCCTGCACGCTCACGCCGACGGGGAGGTAGGACAGCGGGTCGTGGGCGCTGGTCTGGTCGGTGACGATGTCGATGGGCGCGCCCCGCTCCAGCAGGTCGGGGAAGACCTCTGCGGCGTTGCCGAGCAGACCGATGGAGAGCGGCTTGCGGGCGTCGCGGGCCTCGACGGCGAGGCGGAGGGCGTGGTCGAGGTCGTCGGCGGCGACGTCGAGGTAGCGGTGGGCGATGCGGCGCTCGATGCGCGTCGGGTCGCAGTCCACGCAGATGGCCACACCGTCGTTCATGGTGACGGCCAACGGCTGGGCGCCGCCCATACCGCCGAGGCCGGCGGTGAGGGTGACGGTGCCGGCCAGGCTGCCCCCGAACTTCTTGCGGGCGACGGCGCCGAACGTCTCGTACGTGCCCTGGAGGATGCCCTGGCTGCCGATGTAGATCCACGAACCAGCCGTCATCTGGCCGTACATCGTGAGCCCTCGGGCCTCCAGCGACCGGAACTCCTCCCAGTTGGCCCAGTCGCCGACCAGGTTGGAGTTGGCCAGCAGCACGCGCGGCGCCCACTCGCTGGTCCGCATCACCCCGACGGGCTTGCCGGACTGCACCAGCAGCGTCTCGTCGTCCTTCAGCGTCTTCAGCGTACGGACGATGGCGTCGTACGCCTTCCGGTCGCGCGCCGCCTTTCCGGTGCCGCCGTAGACGACGAGGTCCTCGGGGTGCTCGGCGACCTCGGGGTCGAGGTTGTTCATGAGCATCCGCAGTGCGCCTTCCTGCTGCCAGCCGAGGCAGTTGAGTCCGGTGCCACGCGGGGCGCGGACGACGCCCGGTGCCTCGGGGGGAACGCTGGTCATGTGCACTCCTTACGGAGGGATGGAGCAGTTGCCCCGCCATGACACGGCAACGGCGGGCGCCGGACCAGCGGCGCCGCCGGGCTTTCTCGGATCCGAGACCCTTCCTTCCGCCCCCGGTATCGGTCCGTCCGTGGTCCGGTGCGCAGGGAGCGGGTCCGCAAGAAGAGCGGCACCCACCCGGGACGACCGGTCCTCGCCCCTCACCCGGTCGTCGGCGCGTGGCCCGAGACGGCCGTGGTGAGCCGTGCGGCACCGAGCCGCAGGGCGTCGCGCACCTCGTCGGTGTCGTGCCGGGGGTGGGAGCGGCGCCAGGTGGTGCTGATGGCCGCGATGGGCCGCCCGTGGTGATCGAACGCCGCCACCCCCATCGAGCAGAACCCCCGGGTGACCAGTTCGACCTCCTGCGACCAGCCGCGCTCACGCTCCCGGGCCAACTCCGCCACGAGTCCCGCCGGCGTGCGCGGCCCCCTGCCCGTGCGGGTCGTCAGGTCGCCCGGCCGGGAGAAGAGCGCCCGCAGCTGCGCCTTGGAGGAGTGGGCGAGAATGGCGCGCCCGTTGGCCGTGAGGTGGGCCGGCAGACGTACGCCGACGTCGGTGACGAGGGCGATGTCGACGTCGCCGGCCCGGCCCGCGGACGGCTGTTCCTTGAGCAGGTAGACCGTCTCGGCGCCGTGCAGGATGCCCAGGTGCACCGTCTGGCCGAGCCGGCGCGCGAGAGTACGCAGGATGGGCCGGGCGAGCCGCTCCAGGGGCTCGTGGCGCAGGTAGGCGGAGCCCACCTCGAAGGAGGTGACACCGAGCCCGTACGCCTGCTCCGCCGGCACGTGGGTGACGAAGCCGCGATCGGCCAGAACGGTGAGGATGTGGTACGCGGAGGACCGCGGGATGCCCAGGTCACGCGCGAGCGTCGAGGCCTGCACCAGGCCGGGGCGCGCCGCGAGGTACACCAGGATGTCCAGCGCCCGGCCGACGGCCGGCGACACGCTCGACGACGTACCCGACGACGTACCCGGCGTCGTCTCGTGTTCGTTCACCGGACCACCCCTCGACGTACCCGCACAGACAGGAAAATACAGGGCGTGTCGTCGGCGTCCGTCGCATCCTGGCCTCGCCCGGGGACGAGGCCGAGTGGTGGGCGGCGACCGAGGAGCCGCCGTTCCACCACTGCGGTGAGTGACGGTGGGCCCGGGACTCATCCGGCGTGGTGCGCGGTCCTGGTCCGCTTCCGCCCAGCACCTGAGCGGCTGGACGGAAGCGGGGCGGTCCCCTTCGGTGGTTCTTCAGCACAAGGGGGCCGCGCGGCCTCCCAGACCGGAAGGTGCGACGCCGGGGCGTCACTTCCATAGTGCGCTCTCCGGCTCGTCCCGCGCCGAGAAGGACGGGATCGCCGTCAAAAGTGTTCGTTCAGCCGTGATTCGGTGTCGGTGAAGGCCGAGATTGACGTGCTGCGGCGCCTGCTACGTGGCGGGGGCACGAGGCCATTGTTCCGCAACTCCATGATCACGTTGAGTGATGCGCGGTGGGAGCACCATGCTGTGGTCCAGCTTTCCCGGCGGCGCCTCAGCACCGCCGCCGGAAAGGCGCCCCAGACACTCTTCTTCCCTGCGCACGGAAGGCGCCATGACCAGTAAGCAAGTGATGACCGTGGCCGTACTGGCGACGGTCCTCGCGTGGAGCACGGTGATGACCGTGCTCGGGCATCTCGCGGCCGTGGCCGCGCTGCTGCCCTCCCTCGGACTCCTCGTCCAGCAGATCGTCGCCGCGTTCGACGGTGCCGGTGCACAGTGCGACCCGGCGGCCGGGAGCGAGGGACCGTCGCGGTGAACATACCCCGGATATCCGACCAGCCCGACGGCGAGCCTCCCAGCCGCAAAGGACGCCCGCCCGGCCCCATCTGCGACACCGTCGGGGTGACCCACCGGACCTGGCTGGAGCAGGTCCGCAGACGGCTCGCCGCCAGCGGACTGACCCTCGACGAACTCGTCAGCCGCTCCGGCTACTCCAAGACCAGGCTGTCCGAACTGCTGCGGGGCAAGGGTTACAACCCGGGCTGGGCGATGACCTACAGCGTGGTCAAGGTCCTGGACATCCCTCCCTGGCCGTTACGGCGCCTGTGGACGGCAGCCGCACGGGAGGCGGCGAAGAAGGACACCTGGATCGAGGACGGTATCCACGCCGTGCAGCCCCTGGGGCCGGAGGAACCGCCGATCGCCCACCTAGCCTTCAAGCAGGTCATGGGCCGCCCCTACACCGCCTACGCCCAGGCGTTCCTGCAAACCGAGGCCCGTACCCGCCGGGTGGTCGCGGAGACCTTCGACATCCTGTGGCTCAACTGGAACGAGGCGACGAGCAGCAGCAACACCCCGCGCCACGCGTGGAACCTGCTGCGTGCCAAGGTCATGGCGCGGGCCGACACCCATGACGGGCACCCCGACCTTCGCACGGCGGCCCTGCGGACCACGGCCGTCGCCGAAGCCGCCGGTCCCGACGACTGCCTGGCCCGGGCCGCCAGGATGGTGGCCTTCTTCGAGGCCGTATGCCGCCTCCCCGACGATCAGATGGACGTCACCGTCCTGCGCTTTCTGTGCGGCATCGACGAGGGCGCCGTGCCCGACATCGTCGGTCTGCCCCCGGCCATCACCCACAGCCTCACCCGCCACGCCAGGGGTGCCCTGCACGGCCTCCACCCCGGCATCCGCCCCGACACCCTGGAGTGATCAGCCCCCCATGAGCGCCATCGACGATCTCCTCGCCCAGTCCCGCCTGCTGGACCACTACGTCCCGGCGGACGTCGTCCCCCACGACGACTCGGCCTACTACGCCTTCGACGACCTCGCCCAGGCCGGGAACAAGCCCGGCCACGACCCGGCCGGCGAAGACGCCGCCGCAGAGCTCGCCGCCCTGTGCGAGACGGCCGTCGCCCACTGCAGCGCCGCACAGCTCGTCGACTTCCTCACCGACCAGGTGCCCCAGCCACGCGCCGCCTGGATCCTCGGCTGCGTACTGCAGATCGCCGGCGGCGACGACGGCGCTCGCTTCTGGTGGCAGTACGCCGCCGGCGCGGACGACGCGCCCGCCTCCTACTGCCTCTACCTGCACCACCTCGCCCGCGGCGACGCCCACGCCGCCGCGCTGTGGCAGACCCAGATAAGCGCCTACGCACGAGGAGAAGGCAGCGCCTCCTTCTACGGCCCGACCTCGCCCGCCTCCAACGTGGTCAACGCCGACACCAGCCTGCCCACCCTGCTGCGCATCCTCAGCCGCCTCACCCCGGCCGGCCCCCGCCAGCACACCCAGACCGCCACCGCCGTCATCAAGTTCGTCTCCCGCGCCGTCACGATCGGCTACCACCGCCACCCCGACCTCGAAATCCCCGCCCCCGGCACGCACTTCGCCGAACAGCTCCAGGTCATCCTCGCCGCAGCCCCCTCAGCCCCGGACACCCCCGCGGCCCACGGACCCGAAACCCGTACCACCGGTGCGGGAGGGCGGGCCGAGGAACTGCCCAACAGGACGGCGCCGGAGGCCGTTGACGAGCGCGCTCCCGCCCAGCAGCAGACCCCCGAACCGCGAGGGCTGCTGGTGGAAGTCACCGCCGGCGACCGCGAGTCGGCCCCCCAGTTCTTCAAGGAGGCGAGCGCCGTGTGCTGGAAAGACGCCACCGACGCCCGGCCCAGCGGACGCGGCAGCACCCTCGTCTACTACCTGCACCGCTTCCTCAGCCCCCGCATCCGCACCGCGCCGGCGCATTGAAGGCCCCGGCGGCACCGCGACCGCCGGATCGGCCTCAGCCGCGGGGTGCCGTGGAGGCGCTGCCGGGGCCGGCACCTGCCGCCGAAGTCGATCTCGGGGCAGACGCACGCGAATCCGTTCGGGCAGTCGATCCTTCCCGTGACGGACCGGCCGCGGGGGAGGGCGGGACGCCGGCCAGGACCGCATGCCCACCGCTTGCGTTTGCACGGTCGGGCGCGGGGGACCCGCCGCCCGTGGAGGCTGCGGGCGAGACCGGGGGCACTTCGCAAGGAGTCAGGCATGTACGCTCCGGAACATCACGGCCCTGGATGCCGACGGCTGCTTCTTCCTGACGCCGGCCCGCGGCGCGGGACCGCTCCGGCCGCAACGTGTGGATGAGCCGGTGCCCCGGTGGACCGCGCGGCGCCCCCCGCGGCTGCGTTTCGAGGGCTGGATCGCGGGCCTGGGCACGTGCTCCGGGACGCGCATCGTGCTCGGCCACTGGCAGCACTCACCGTTCGGCCCGTTCAGCGACGTGATGCTGGAGCGGCCCGAAGGCGAGCGGCTGCTGCTGGCCCCCACGCGGCAGAGCGCGGACTTCATCGCAGGAACCTACGTCTTCGACACCGTGCGCGTCGTCCCCGTGCGGGTCCGGATCGCCGACGGCTCCTGGACGGTCACCGCGGGCCCGTTGCAGCTGCGCTTCGTCGCCGGCAGGCGAGGGCTTCTGGGTCTTCTCCTGCGGGCCCTGCCCGGCACTCTCGTTTGCCGGCCGGCGTGGAGCACGCTCACGGACTGGCCGGCCCGCCTGCTCCTGCGCGGTGTGCGGACCCGGGGCAGTGCCGGTGCGGGCCGCCGCGAATGGTACGGCGCACGGGATCTGCGGCCGATCCGCGTCATCTCGGCGTTCTTCGAAGGCGCCGACCTCGGCGCCATGACACCCGTGGAACCGCCCGTCCGCTTCGGCTTCGGATCAGTGCCGAGGAAACCCTCGCTCACCCGGGTCACGACGACGGTGGCCCTCGGACCCGGGCAACCGGAGCCGGCCGGCCCAGGGGGCTGAACTCTGCAAGACCGGAGCTCCCTGACCCAAGAGATCAAGAGATCAAGAGATCAAGAGATCAAGAGATCAAGAGATCAAGAGATCAAGAGACCAAGGGCCTCCCGCCCCAATGCAACATGTGACATAGTACTGATGTGGGCATTCCTCTTCGGGTCGTCGTCGTGGGCGCCGGTATCGTCGGCGCGGCGATCGCCCGTGCCCTGGTCCGGGCCGGATGCGACGTGACCGTCGTCGACCGCGGCCCCACAGCCGGGGGGACCTCCGCGGGCGGTGAGGGCAATCTGCTCGTCTCCGACAAGGAACCGGGCCCCGAGCTGCGGCTGGCGCAGCGTTCGCTCGCCGCCTGGGCACGGATCGGGGACGAGCTGCGCGACGAGCTCCCCGCCGGATTCCCCGGCCTGGAACTGGAACGCAAGGGCGGCCTGGTGGTCGCCACGACCGAGGCCGGCGCGCAGGCCCTGCTGGCGTTCGCGGACGCCCAGCGGGGTGCCGGGGTGCTGGCCGAGACGGTGGACGACGCCCAGGCCCATGAGCTGGAGCCCGACCTGACACCGCACGGCACCGCCACGGTGTTCTACCCCGAGGACATGCAGGTGCAGCCGGTGGCCGCGACCGAGGCGCTGCTGGCCTCGGCCCGCCGTCATGGTGCGCGCGTACTGCAGGGCGTCGAGGTGACCGGGCCGGTGCTGTCGTCGGGTCGGCTCGCCGGCGTACAGGCCGCTTTTGCAACCCTGCCCGCCGACGCCGTGGTGCTCGCCGCCGGACCCTGGTCCGGCCTGGTCGCCGAGCGGCTCGGTGTCCTCCTCCCGGTGCGTCCGCGTCGCGGCACGGTGCTGGTCACCTCACGGATGCCGGCGCGTGTTCGGCACAAGGTGTACGACGCCGACTACGTGGGCGCGGTCGGCTCGGGCTCGGCCGACCTCCAGGTCTCCAGCGTGGTCGAGTCGACCGCCGGCGGGACCGTCCTGATCGGCTCCTCCCGGGAGCGCCGCGGCTTCGACGAGCGCATCGAGGCCCGGGTGCTCGCCGCGCTGGCCGCCAAGGCATTGCTGCTGTTCCCCTTCTTGGCCGACGCACAGGTGATGCGCGCCTACGGAGGGTTCCGGCCGTTCGTCCCCGACCACCTGCCGGTGATCGGTGCCGACCCCCGGCTGCCCGGCCTGTGGCACGCGACCGGGCACGAGGGCGCCGGGATCGGCCTGAGCCTGGCCACCGCGGAGCTGCTGCGCGACCAACTCCTGGGCGGTGCCGCCGATCCGCTGGCCGCCGAGTTCGGACCGGACCGTCCCACCCTGCTGCCGCACCTCGAAGGGGCCGCCTGATGACGGGGATCCACATCGAGGTCGACGGGGACCGGATCGCCGGTCTGGCCGGGCAGAGCATCGCCGCGCTGCTGCTGGCCGACGGGCGGGTGGCCTGGCGGCGTACCCGTACCGGCCGCCCCCGCGGTGTCTTCTGCGGGATCGGCGCCTGCTTCGACTGCCTGGTGACCGTCAACGGCCTGCGCGACGTGCGGGCCTGCCAGCGACGGGCCGTGGACGGCGACAGGGTCGACCTGCAGGAGGACGATCGTGACTGAGGTACTCGTCGTGGGCGGCGGACCCGCCGGGATGGCCGCGGCGCTGGCCGCCCGCCGCCGCGGCGCCCGTGTCGTGCTGCTCGAAGCGGGCGACGACGTCGGCGGGCAGTACTGGCGGCATCTGCCGGGCGGGCGCGCCGGCACGGGCGAGCGGCTGTGGCAGCACGGCTGGGACCGCTTCGTCGCGATGCGCGAGGAACTGCTGGCCGACGAAGGCTGCGAGGTCGTGACGGGCGCGCACGTCTGGTCGGTCGACCGGCGTGATGACGCCCCGCCGCTCGTGCACGTGCTCGTCGGCGAGCCGGACGGGCAGGGGCGCGAGCCGCGTACCTACGATCCGGCGGCCCTGGTGCTCGCGACCGGGGCGTACGAGCGCACGCTGCCGTTTCCCGGCTGGGACCTGCCCGGCGTCTTCACCGCCGGGGCGGCGCAGGCACTGGCCAAGGGCGAGCGGGTGGCCGTCGGCCGCCGCGTCCTGGTGGCCGGTGCCGGGCCGTTCCTGCTCCCCGTCGTCTCCAGCCTGCTGCGGATCGGCGCCGAGGTCGCGGGCGTGGTCGAGGCGGCCGGCCCGGCGCAGCTCGTCGGAGGCTGGGCGACCCGGCCCTGGCAGCTGCTCGCGGCTCGGCACAAGGCCGGTGAGCTGGCCGGGTACGCCCGCCGACTGGCCGCCCGCCGCATTCCGTACCGGACCGGGGCGGCGGTCGTCGCGGCGCACGGCACCGATCGCGTGGAGGCGGTGACGGTGGCGCGCCTGACCCGGGACTGGGCGCCGATCCCCGGTACCGGACGACGGATCGAGGTCGACGCCGTCTGCGTGAGCCATGGCTTCGTCCCGCGCACCGAGCTGGCCACGGCGGCCGGCTGCGCGCTGGGCGTGGACGGTGCGGTCACCGTCGACGAGCGGCAGCGTACGTCGGTGTCCGGGCTCCTGACCGCCGGCGAGCTGACCGGCATCGGCGGCGTCGACCTGGCCCTGGCCGAGGGGGAGATCGCCGGGGCCGTCGCCGCCGGGGGCGTGCCCGCACCGGGCGCGGTCCGCGAGCGCGCGGTCTTCCGGGAGTTCGCCGCGCGGCTCGCCGCCGCGCACGGCATCCGCCCCGGCTGGCGTGCCTGGGTGGACGACGACACCGTGGTGTGCCGCTGCGAGGACGTCACCGCGGGTGCCCTGCGCCGGACCGCGGAGCTGACCGGATCCCGCGGGCTGCGCTCGCTCAAACTGACCACCCGGGCCGGACTCGGCCTGTGCCAGGGCCGCACCTGCGGCCGCGCGGTCGAGGACCTGCTCACCGGTGCGAACGAGCCCGGCCTGCTCGACGCGGGCCGTACCGCCCAACGACCGATCGCCATCCCCGTACGCCTGGGCGAACTCTCCGTTTCGACCAGGACCAGTGACCGAGAGGACGTCCCATGAGTTCCGCACCGACCGATCTGCGCGGAGTGATCGTCGCCACCGCCTTGCCCTTCAAGGAGAACCCCTCGGCTCCCGCCGGACTGGAGGTCGACTACGACCGCTACGCGGAGCACTGCGACTGGCTCATCGCCGAGGGCTGCCACGGCGTCGGCCCGAACGGATCGCTCGGCGAGTACTCCGCGCTGACCGACGCGGAGCGTCGCAAGGTCGTCCAGGTGGCCGTCGAGGCGGTCGGCGGGCGCGGCGCCGTGGTCGCCGGGGTGCACGGGCCCGGCTGGCACCAGGCCCGGCACTGGGCCGAGCTGGCCGCGGAGGACGGCGCCGACGCGGTGCTGGCGCTGCCGCCGACGATGTACCGGGCCAACCGCGAGCAGGTCGTCGAGCACTACGCGAAGATCGACGAGGTCGGGCTGCCGATCATGATCTACAACAACCCGGTCGACACCAAGGTCGACCTCGTCCCCGACCTGGTGGCCGAGATCGCCCAGCTGCCCAACGTCACCGCGATCAAGGAATTCAGCGGGGACGTGCGCCGGCTGTTCGAGATCACCGAGCGGTGCGACATCGACGTCGTCGCAGGCGCCGACGATGTGCTGTTCGAGCTGATGGCCGACGGGGCGGTCGGCTGGTTCGCCGGCTTCCCCAACACCTTCCCCGCCGAGTCGGTGGCGATCTACGAGCACATGCTGGCCGGGCGGTTCGAGCAGGCCCGGGAGCTCTACAAGCACCTCGTCGCGGTGTTCCGGTGGGACTCGCGCACCGAGTTCGTGCAGGCCATCAAGCTCGGCATGGAGATGGTCGGCCGGTACGGCGGCCCGTGCCGCCCGCCGCGCGGCCCGCTCTGTGCCGAGCACGAGGCCCAGGTGCGCGCCGACATGCGACGGGCCGTCGCCGCGCTCAAGGCGCGCCGCGCGGTGGCGGTCTGAGATGCGTACGTCGCGGCTGTTCTCCGCTGTCGACTCGCACACCGAGGGCATGCCGACCCGGGTCGTGACCGGTGGCATCGGGGTGATCCCCGGCGCCACCATGAACGAGCGGCGGCTGTACTTCGTCGAGCACCTCGACCATGTACGGCGGCTGCTGGTGAACGAGCCGCGCGGCCACTCGGCGATGAGCGGCGCCATCCTGCAGCCCCCGACCCGCCCCGACGCGGATTTCGGTGTGCTGTACATCGAGGTGTCCGGGTGCCTGCCGATGTGCGGGCACGGCACGATCGGGGTGGCCACGGTCCTGGTCGAGACCGGGATGGTCGAGGTCGTCGAGCCGGTGACCACCATCCGGCTGGACACCCCGGCCGGGCTGGTCGTGGCCGACATCGCGGTCAAGGACGGGCACGCCGAGAGCGTCACGCTGCAGAACGTGCCCGCGTACTGCGACCGGCTCGACGAGAAGGTCGAGGTGCCCGGCCTCGGCGAGGTCAGGTACAGCCTGGCGTTCGGCGGGAACTTCTACGCCATGGTGGACCTCGACGACGTGCGGCTGCCGTTCGACCGCGAACGCAAGGGCGAGATACTGGGCGCCGGACTGGCGATCATGGACGCGATCAACACGTCGGCGCCGCCCGCTCACCCGGAGATCGAGGGCGTCGGCCATTGCCACCACGTGGAGTTCATCGCGCCCGGTTCGAACGCCGCGCACTCGCGGCACGCCATGGCCATCCACCCGGGATGGTTCGACCGGTCGCCCTGCGGAACCGGCACCTCGGCGCGGATGGCCGAACTGCACGCACGCGGCGAGCTGGCGCTGCACCAGGATTTCGTCAACGAGTCCTTCATCGGCAGCCGGTTCACCGGCCGTCTGGTGGGAAAGACCACGGTCGCCGGCCTGCCCGCGGTGCTGCCGACCATCACCGGCCGGGCCTGGGTGACCGGGATGGGCCAGTACATGCTGGATCCCACCGATCCCTACCCGGCCGGTTTCGAGTTCTGAGGAGCAAAGAGGGAGGTCATGCGGCTTTTCGCAGCCGGGTCCCGCAGGGCAGAGGCCGCAGCGACCGGCCCGGCACGCCACCGCGCGTGCCGCCGGCGGACGTGACATGTCAAGGGACGCCACTGTCGGTGTTCCCCCTGGCACCCGCGCCGACCGGCGAATGGGATACTCGGCACTGCGCCGGTCGGCGGAGTTGGCGGGGTGTGACATTTTAGTCGTGGGAGGACGGCGCGGATGAGTTCATCGATCATCGGCCCGGTGTCGGTGGGAGCGAGCCTGCGCGGCACGGTGGAGGACGCGGTGGCCGCGGCCATCGTCTCGGGCGAACTGGCCCCGGGCACCCTGGTCACCGCGCCGACGCTGGCCACACGCTTCGGGATCTCCGCCACCCCGGTCCGTGAAGCCCTGCTCAACCTGCAGGGACGCGGATTCGTCGACGTGGTGCGCAACAAGGGTTTCCGGATCACCGAGGTGAGCGAGCAGGACCTCTGGGAGATCGTGCGGCTGCGCCAGCTGCTGGAGGCCCCGCCGATGCGGGACATCGCGCGCACACTGCAACCGGAGGCCGCCGCCGAACTGCGGCGCAGGGCCCAGGCGATCGTCGAGGCGGCCGCCGCGGCCGATCTGGCGGCCTACCTCTCCGCCGACATGGCCTTCCACCTGCGACTGCTGGAGCTGCACGGCAACCGCCGGCTGGTCGCGATGGTGAAGGACCTGCGCCAGCAGACCCGCATGGTGGGCCTGGCCGACATGATCGGTACGGCCGAGCTGGCCCGTTCGGCCGCGGAGCACCACAGCCTGGTGGATCTGCTGGAGGCGCGCGACGGACGGGGCGCGGAAACGCTGCTCACCGCCCACATCGGACACGTCCTCGGCTGGTGGAACGGCCGCTCGGAGGACTGAGACGCCGGTATGACGAGCCCGCCCGGCCGAGCCGGGCGGGCTTTCGGCGCGTGCCCGTGAACCGAAGGGCCTCGCAGTGAATTCTGAGAGCGCCGCCTTGCCGAGCCGGGCGGAGGTCGCCGATGTCGACGCGGCCACCGCCGCGGCCCCGATGACGCGGCGGGTGCTCGCATGACGGCAGCGCTCGACGACTACCTCGCCTCCTTCGCCGAGCCGGCCGGATACCTCAACTTCGGCAGCTACGGACCACCCTCGCGCGCGGTCGTGGAGACGATCGGCCGGCTCACGGCCGAGGCGAGCGCCGGCGTTCCCTCGGCGGGACTGCACGCGGAGGACGAGAACGCTCTCGCGGCAGTCTCCCGCCTCACGGGGTTCGACCGCGGCGCGGTGGTGCTGACGCCCAGCACGTCGTTCGGCCTTCTCCAGGTCGCCTTCGGGCTGCCGCGGGGCGCGGTGCTCGTCAGCGCCGCGGAGCTCCCCTCGAATCTGTACGCGTGGTGGCGGGCGCAGGAGGCGGGGCTCGTCACCGTACGTCCTCTGCGTGCCGTACCCGGGGACGAACTCGCGCCGGTGACACCCGAACGTGTGGCAGCCTCGCTCACGCCGGACAGCGTCGCGGTGGCGGTCAGCGCGGTGGACTTCCGAACCGGGGTCCGTGCCGACCTGGCCGGCATCCGTTCCGCGATCGGCGACCGCCTCCTCGTGGTGGACGGCATCCAGGGATTCGGTGTCGTCGACGCCGACTGGACGCTGGCCGACGCGCTCGTCGTCGGCGGCCAGAAGTGGCTCAGAGCGGGGTGGGGCACGGGCTTCGTGGCGCTGTCCCCCCGGGGCCTCGCGCGCCTCCGGCCGACTCTCGGTGGCTGGAGCGGTGTCCAAAGGCCCTCGCACTACGACGGCGTACCCCACGAGCCGCTCCCCGGCGCACAGCGATTCTCGACGACCGACGGATCACCGTTCGCATCCGGGGCACTCGCGACGGCCCTCGCCCAGCTGGAATCGGTCGGGGTCGCCACCGTCCAGCGCCGCATCGAGGACACGGCGACCGCCTTCATCGGCCGGCTCCTCGCCGCGGGCATGCCGGTGCCGTCGCCCGTGTCACCGCACGAACGCGCGGGTCCCGTCGTGGTGGGCACTGCGCACGGCGCCGCCCCGGCCGTCCACGAACGGCTCGACGCGGCGGGGCTGACCGCGACCGTGCACGGGGATAACCGCATACGTTTCAGCATTCACGCCACCACCACTGCGACCGCACTCGACGCGGTCTTGGCCGTTCTGGGGAAGTCCCCGTGATCGTGTCAACAAGGGCCGGGGCAGCTTCGTACGGGGCGTCAGCGGAACGGGCTGTTGCCCACGCACTTGGCGTGGGCAACACTCGCGTGTCAGGTGTAGATCCGGGGAGACTGCACGTTGCCGTAGTAGCCGTAGTGGCCGTTGACCGTGGCCCAGTATCCGGATTGCACCACGTAGGTGCCGCCTGCCGGGGCGGACCAGGCGCGGTCCGTACCTTTCCACTCGTTCTGCGACGGTCCGCCCCGCCCCGGCCCGACCCAGCCCCCACAGACGAAGTCGTGAATCTGGGTCAACGAGCCGTCGGGGTTGACGCGCATGAGCTGTGCGCAGGGATCGACCTGGTCCGGGTCACCAGGGTTCCACTGATGTTCGACGGTGGTGACATCCGGGTAGATGCGTGTGCTGTTCCAGCTGTTGCTGCTGTCCGCTGCGTAGGCGCAGGAGTCCATTTCGACGTCGCCCGGCTCCATCACATAGGCGCGGCAGCCGCCACCCCAGACCTCGGCGGATGCGGTGGTGGTACCGAGTGTGACACCGGCGAACGCGAGGCTCGCGACAATGCCGAACTTGGCCATGTGGCTGATTTTCAAGGCTTTGAGTCCTCCCCCTTGAGCCGTGCGGGTGCACGGTCCCTGGCGGGAGCGTTTCACGGTTCGCGGGGCATGACCAGGGCGCATTGCCCGGGAATTGAGGACCTCCCTGGTTGATGGCAAGCCTGGCAAGCACCTGCGGATCCAGCGGAACGGGGAGTGGTACACCTGCGCCGGCAGGCGATGTACGCGAGAACGGAAGTCACCCGCTCTCGGCGCCGGAGTCCTCTGTGCGATGTGATCCCAGTCGCAAAGTAGCCGCTGCAGCCCGGAAGTTGAGCTGTCCGGAGGCTTCTGGCGCGGCGCGACGTGCCTCGGCCTGGGTGCGGGGGCTGCTCGCTCCCCTGGACGCGCGGGGCCGGCCGCACACCGCAGCACCGATGTCGGACCGGCTGTGTACGGTGGCCCGACGATCAGGCGCAAAGGCGGCAGAGGGGCGGGGCCATGACCCGTACGGTCATCACGGACAAGGTGTTTCCGCACGAGAAGCTGATCGGCTCACCGCGCTCGCTGGGCGGCGCCGATCTCGTCCGTTGCACCTTCCAGGGCGGAACGCTGTCCCAGCACGAGGACCCGGAGTTCGGGCTCAGAGTGCACGATCTCTCCCTGCGGGACTGCCGGGCCGGCGGCGTACTGCACGGCGTGCAGTTCAGCGACGTCTCGGTGCACAACCTCGCCTCCGGCGCCCGGATACCGCCCTTCGCCTGCGTCTTCCGGCACGTCACGCTCTCCGGGCGCATCCCGCAACTGATGGTGCGGCCCGCCCACTCCACCCTCCCGGCAAAGGTCCAGGAAGCCTTCCGGGAGGGCGCGGAGCGCTTCTACGCCGCGGTCGACTGGGCGCTGGACATCACCGCCGCGAAGTTCTCCGACGCCGGGTTCTCCGGCATCCCCGGTCACCTCGCCGCCGAGACCCCGAGACCCCGAGACCCCGAGACCCCGAGACCCACTTCCTCCTGCACCGAGACCGGGCCGAGGCGGCGGACTCCCAGGCCTTCTCCTCCCGGGCGCGTTCCTACCTCGCCAAGGCCCGCACGTCCCCCTACCCGACGATGGTGGTCGTGGCTCCGACCCGCTCGAAGTACTTCAAGGACATGCGCACGGACCTGGAGAGCCTGCGGGCCGCCGGAATCGCCGAATAGCGGCCGTGCAGAGCCCGAGCGCCACCAGAGGGGCTGTCACGTCACCCGGTCCGTCTCCGCGAACCGCGGAGCGCCCCGCAGCGAGGGTGCACGACTTCTTGCCGCGCGCTCGTTCGTCGAAGGTGACGTGGCGCCACTCGCCGCCCGGTTCGGCGAGGACCCGTCGCCAGTACCCCTGGGTGGCGAACTGGCCGTTGAGGTAGATGACCGGGACGCGGGGGCCGCCGTGTCGGTGACGGCCAGGGCCGTGTCGTCGACCGGCACCATGCCGGTCCACTGAGCGTGGACGAGGACGCGCTGCTGTTGGTCATGGGCTTCCCCCTGGTCGCGTGAGACGTTGTACGACTGGTTTCGGACGGCCGGCCGGGGTGGTCGGCGACGGGCCGTCATGGGCCCGGCCGGATGTCCCGTGCTGCTGCTGTTTCAGAGGCTGCGGGCGGTGATGTCGCCGCGGGAGGTGGTGGCGCGGATGTCGAGCTCGGTGGTGCCGTCGTTCTTGAGTGCATTGCTGATGCGGCCGTAGGAGGTGCTGCCGTCCAGGGCGGACGAGACGCCGGCGGCGGCGCCGACCGAGATGCTTCCGTCCTGGGTGCGCAGCTCGACCTTGCCGCCCATGGCCTCGCTGATACGGATGTCCCCCCGTGCGGTGCTGATCTGCGCGGGACCGCCCAGCCGTCCGACCTCGACGTCGCCGTCGACCGCGGTGAGGCGCACGCTCGCGGCCTCGTCGATCTTGATCTGCCGGTACGCCCCCTCGAAGACGACGTCGCCCAGACGGCCGACGCCGCGCAGCTCGCAGGAGGCGGTCTTGGCCTCGATGGTCGAGCCGGCGGGCAGTTGGACGGTGACCTCGATGGATCCGGAGGGGCCGAAGTGCTGGTTCTTGGGCTCGGCGGTGCGGATCTGCAGGACGCCGCCGGCGAATTCGACCGTGGTCCGCTCGGCGGTCGTCACGTCACGGCCCTTGGCGGGGTCAGCCGGCCGGACCTCGACGGTGGTGTCGGCGCGGTCGGCGGCGATGACCTGGATGCGTCCGGCGGGGACGTCCAGGACGGCGGCGATCGGGGCGGGAGTGTCGAACTTCTGCATCGTTCTGTCCTTCGGCTCGTCGTTTCTGACATTGGAAACACTACGTTGCGTTCACGACTCCAGCAATGTGCTTGTTGCGCGAATCTGCCATAAGTAAAGGTCAGAGTTATGGATTTCATTGCAACGAGGCTAGCGATTAATGCAACGCTGTGCTGTATGCGTTGCAATGAACTAGAGGTGAACGCTAAGCTGAGCCCCGCCACGAGCCGTCAGGAAGCACGAAGGAGACCGCGATGCCGGGAGGCAGGCTCACTCAGTCCGAACGTCAGCAGATCGCGCTGGGCCTGGCCGACGGCCTCGCCTACGCGGAAATCGCCAGACGCCTGGAACGGCCCACCTCGACGATCACGCGGGAGGTCATGCGCAACGGCGGCCCCGCCGCCTACCGCGCCGACCTGGCCCACCGCGCCACCGAACGTCGCGCCCACCGCCGCCGGCAGGCCGTGCCCCGCGATGCGTCGAGGCCCCCGCAGCCCCACGGGCGCGACCCCGAGGCGGTGCGTGAGTACGAGGAGACGCTCACCACCGTCTTCATCGCCTCCGGCACGCCCAAGATGATGGCCCGCGTCATGGCCTGCCTGTGCATCAGCGACACCGGCAGCCTCACCGCCGCCGAACTCGTCCAGCGCCTCCAGGTCAGCCCGGCCTCCATCTCCAAGGCGGTCGCGTTCCTGGAGAGCCAGGACCTCGTCCGCCGGGAGCGCGACGAGCGCCGCCGCGAGCGGTACGCCATCGACGACGACGTCTGGTACCAGTCGATGATGGCAAGCGTCCGCTCCACCGCCCAGGTCGCCGAGACCGCGCGCCAGGGCGTCGGCATCCTCGTGCCCGGCACCCCGTCCGCCGTCCGCATGGAGAACATCGCCCGCTTCCTCGACTACGTCTCCGAAAGCCTCGCCCGCGCCGCGGACCAGGCCCGCGAGGTCCTCCACACCAAACCCGGAACAACCTCGGGTGCGCCTCTATCCCACCGTGAAGGCACAGGAGAACCTGCTGCGACTGCGTGACGCCTGGACCCGCCTGCTCGATGGCACGGTCACCGATTCCCACGGGGCCGACGCCGTGATCTCGACCCTTCAGCACATCGAGACCCGGCTCGTCGCTCAGTCCCCCAGCGGCTCCCGAGACGGGGGAGCCCAGTAGCCGGAACAGCCGGGGGGACCGCAGCGAGATCAATCTCACCGGCACTTGCCGGCTGCTCCGCTCCCGGAGGTCGGAGGCACGGCGGCCGGGCGGCTTCCACGCTGGGAGCCGGGGAGCCGGGGAGCCGGGGAGCCGGGGTGCCGGGTGTCGGGATGCCGGGATGTCCGGGACCTCCGGGATGCCGCGTAGCCGCGGTCCCGGGTGGGTGCACCGCACCCACGCCCCGGTCCATGGGCTGGATCTAGCGTGGTGGACATGGAAAGCAACAACGAGCTCGGTGACTACCTGCGTGCTCGTCGCGCGATGATCACGCCGCGGGATGTCGGGCTGCTCGACGGCGGGGACCGGCGGGTGCCGGGGCTGCGGCGGGACGAGGTGGCGCTGCTGGCCGGGGTGAGCACGGACTACTACATCCGCCTGGAGCAGGGTCGTGAGCGGAACCCGTCCGGGCAGGTGCTCCGGGCGATCGCTGCGGCGCTGCGGCTGGACGGTACCGCAGCCGGTCACCTGTTCCGGCTCGGCCTGCCCGTCTTCGCCACGGCGACCGCAGCGCCGACCGTCGCCCCGGAGCTGGTGCGGCTGATGGACGGCATGCGCGACGTGCCGGCCTTCGTGGTCGGCGCGGCGCAGGACGTGCTGGCGGCCAATGCCATGGCGCGCGAGCTGTACCGCGGGTTCGCGAGGTACGACAACCTGCTGCGGATGATCTTCCTCGACCCGTTCGCGCGGGAGTTCTATGCCGACTGGGACAAGGCGGCGCACACCGCGGTGGGCAACCTGCGGGCGTCCTCCTCGCAGTTCCCCGAGGACGAGCGGATCGAGCGGATCGTCGGCGAACTCAGCGTGCGCAGCCCCGCCTTCACCGGCCTGTGGGCACGTTACGAGGTCCGTCCCCGCACGCAGGAGGACAAGCACTTCCGCCACACCCACGTGGGTGAGGTGCGGCTGCACTTCGAGGCGCTGGCCGTCACCAGCGCCCCGGGGCAGCACCTGTCCGTCTACAGCGCGGCACCTGGCAGCGCCAGTGCCGATGCCCTGGTCCTTCTCCGCCGACTGGCCGAGCAGGGCTCGGCTCCCACCGTCCAGGACATCCCCGCAGAGGAAGAAGACGTCCGATCATGACCGCCGCCCTGTCCGGCTCCGCCGGCACGTTCAAGATCGCCGGCAAGGAGGTCACCCGTCTCGGCTTCGGCGCCATGCGCCTGACCGGGCTCGGCGTGTGGGGCGAGCCCGACGACCGCGACGAGTGCGTCCGCGTGGTGCGCCGGGCCGTCGAACTCGGCGTGCAACTGATCGACACCGCGGACTCCTACGGCCCCCACGTCAGTGAGGAGATCATCCGGGAGGCGATCCATCCCTACCCCGACGACGTGCTCATCGCGACGAAGGCCGGGCTGACCCGCAACGGACCGGACACGATCAGGACCCGCGACGGGCTGGTGCGCCTGGGCCCCCAGGCGTGGCCGCCGGTCGGGCGCCCGGAGTACCTGCGCCAGCAGGCCCTGATGAGCCTTCGCCGGCTCGGCCTGGACCACATCGACCTGTTCCAGCTGCACCGCGTCGACTCCGAGGTCCCGCTGGAGGACCAGGTCGGTGAGCTGAAGAGGCTCCAGGACGAGGGCAAGATCGTCGCGATCGGCCTGTCCCAGGTCACCGTCGACCAGATCGAGCACGCGCGCACGATCGCGGAGATCGCCACCGTCCAGAACCGCTACAACCTGACCGACCGCGGCTCCGCCGACGTCCTGGACCACTGCACCCGGCACGGCATCGGCTTCCTCCCCTGGGCGCCGGTAGCCGCAGGCGAGCTCGCCCGCCCCGGCGGACCGGTCGACCGGATCGCGACCGCCCACGGCGCCCGGCCGTCCCAGGTGGCGCTGGCCTGGCTGCTCGCCCGCTCCGAGGTCGTGCTGCCCATCCCCGGCACCTCCAAGGTCGCGCACCTGGAGGAGAACCTGGCCGCGGCGACGCTGCGCCTGACCGACACGGAGCTCGCCGAACTCACCGACGCCGCGTGATCCGCGCCCACCCCGCCGGGCCGGCCGCTGCCCTCCACTCCGACTGGCGCTCCCTCCCCACCCACTCACCGAAGAAGGCACCTCAAGCCATGCTGCTTCCCTCCACCGAGGCAGGCCGGGGACGGCCCGTCGTCCTGCTGCACGCCCGGCCCACCGACCGCACCATGTGGGACGCCCACCTCCCGCTGCTCGCCGAGGCGGGCGTGCGGGCCATCGCCTTGGACCTGCCCGGCCACGGCGACGCGACCGTGCCCGACCGCCGCGAGGTGGCCCCCTGGTCGGACGTGCTCGACACGCTCGACCACCTCGGGGCCGACCGCTTCGTGCTCGCCGGGAACTCACTGGGCGCCCTGGTGGCGCTCCAGGCCGCCGTCACGGCACCCGAGCGGGTGGAGGGCCTGGTGCTGGTCGGGTACCGGGCCCACGACCAGCCCGCCTCCCCGCGTCTGGACGCCGCCTGGGAGGCCGAACGGACGGCGCTGGCCGCCGGCGACCTGGATGCCGCGGTGAAGGCCGGCGTCGAGGCGTGGACCTCGGCCGCGGCGACCGAGGAGGTACGCATCCACGCCGCCCGTATGCTCCGCCGCCGGCTGACCGGACAGCTCACCCACGGCGAACCGCCGCAGGCGGCGGATCCCCTCGGCACGGGCCCGGCGGCGCTGCGCACGCTCAGGGGCGTGCCCGCTCTGGTCGGCGTCGGCGAGCACGACATGCCCGACTTCCACGAGGGCGGCGCGGGTCTGGTCCGCGATCTCGATGCGGGTCGGACCGCCGTCATCCCCGGCGCCGGACATCTCGCGCCGCTGGAACAGCCCGCGGCGTTCTGCGCCCTGCTGCTGGACTTCGTCCGCCGCCTTCCGCAGCAGTCGTCGCCCGTGCACGAGTAGGACCCACCTCCGGCCGTCGACGTCACCCGCCGGCTCCGGCCGGATGCCCACGCCTCACCCGAGCGGATCTGTGCCACACCCACGGCCGGCGCATCCCCGTCCCTGACCGGCCCTACTCGGTCATTGTCGCGGCGGAGGGTGACCGCAGCGCGTGGACCGCGCCCCTGACCGCGCGCCGGCCGGCGCCCGGGGACGGTGACGCGACGGTCACCGCACAGCAGTTGCGCGGTATCTTCCCACGTTTCGTGCTGCCCACGTCCGACGAAGTCATCTGAAAGAACCGCAGGCCACCGCGGGCGAGCTGACCTCAGGGAACCCCGCCGCATCGCGGGGCACGCGGCGTCGGTCAGCTCGCAGACCGTCTCGAAGGGGGCGCACCGGCCGCCGTTGGCGACGATGCCGTCCTGCGGCAGGTGGCCCCCTGATGGGCGGCGAGGACGACCGCCCGGGTGCCTTCACGTTCGTACACACCGAGGCCGACGACATCAGCGATCCAACGGCCGGCACCTTGACCAGCCGAAGTCAGCGACTACCGGGCCTTGGGTCAAGGCCGCTTTCGATCTCTGGCAGATCTGCGACATCACCCACAGGACTCAGGGGTGGGGTCGCAGATCTGCCAGCTCTTGGCTTCTTCGGCCTGTTGAACTGGTCACGCAATGACGGTCCCTTCACAGGACGGAACTCATGGTTTCGACAACCACCGCCGGCGACGACCTGGGCGGAGCCGGTCTACTGACAGTGAAGATATGACTGGTGGTTCCGCTGATGAGCCTGACTCGCCTACTGACTGACGTCATCGACTGTCCTGTTTGGGATTTGTCGGT
>NZ_JBHJUW010000121.1:0-27769 GCF_042268205.1 Streptomyces sp. NPDC056160 | reverse complement strand
TGGGGCGGGGGGAGCCGGCCCGTCTGGTCGGCCCGTCAGGCCGGCCCGGCCTGACGGGCCGCCTTCACGCGGTCGCCGGCGCCCGGTCGGCGAGGTCCACGACCGTGCCCGTCGTCCTGGCGTGCTCGGCCGCCCACACCACGCGGTGGGTGGCCAGGCTCTCCTCGGCGCCCGACAGCAGCAACGGCCTCCGTCAGTGGCCGAGCGTGGCGCGCAGCGAGGGCTGGAGCAGGTCCGCGTGCGCGCGGACCATGTCGTCGCACAGGTCCCAGATGCGTTCCACGGGCAGGGCGGCGGCCGTCGCCGGGTCGGTCATCGCCGCCTGGCGTATCGAGCGGGGGTCGTCCTCCAGGGCCGCCCGTACGACGAGGTCGTTCATGCTCAGGTAGGTGCGGTTGAGCGCCGCGCACTGCGCGGGCAGGGCACCGACCCGGGTGGGCTGCACGCCCAGCCCGTCCACGAGGCAGGGGACCTCCACGGTCCCCGACGCGGGCAGGTTGTCGATCAGCCCGTGGTTGGGGACGTTGCCGTACACCGTGCGGGGCGTGCCCGTGGTGATGCTGTGGATGATCTGCGGGGCGTACTCCATCGTGCCCTCGACGGTGAGCGGGGCGCCCTGGGCGAGGGCGTCGCGGGTGTGCTCGTAGGCGGCGATGTTCTCGTCGACGATGCCGAGGTAGGCCCCGACGGGCAGGCGCAGGCGCTCCACCTCCTCGGCGTGGTGCAGGTACCAGGGCACGTACTCGGAGGAGTGCTCGCTGGTCTCGGTCGGGTAGTAGCCGAGCCGGCGGTACATGTCGACGCGCACCCGGCGCCGCAGCTGGGGGTCGTCCGCGATCAGCGCGTCCAGGCGGGGGTAGAGATCCGCCCCCTCGTGCTCCAGGCGCAGGATCCAGGCCTGGTGGTTGACCCCGGCGGCCCGGTAGGTGACCTCCTCGTGCGGGACCTTGAGCAGTTCGGCCAGGTCGTGGACGGTCCAGTACACGGAGTGGCACAGTCCCACCACGCGGGTCAGGCCGGTCGCCCGCGTGAGGTACTGGACGTTCATCGCCATGGGGTTGGTGTAGTTGAGCAGCCAGGCGTCGGGGCACACCTCGGCGATGTCCTCGCCGAGCGACTTGAGCAGCGGGAAGGTGCGCAGCGCCCGGAAGATGCCGCCGACGCCGAGCGTGTCGCCGATCGTCTGGCGCAGGCCGTAGCGGGCCGGGATCTCGAAGTCGGTGCGGGTGGCGTCCCGCATGCCCACCTGCACGATGTTGATGACGAAGTCGGCGCCCTCCAGGGCCGCGCGCCGCTCGGCGTGGGCGGTGACCCGCACCCGGGAACCACCGGAGGCGGCGCGCTCGTCGGCGATGTACCGGGCGGCTCCTTGCGCGGTGGCGAGCCGTTCGGCGTCGATGTCGTGCAGGGCGATGTGCGCACCCTGGAGCTCGGGGAAGGCCAGCAGGTCGGCCAGGAGGCCCTGGGTGAAGACGACGCTGCCCGCGCCGATGAAGGCGATCTTCGGGGAGCCGGAGGTCATGGAGGTCATCACAGGTTCTTTCCGTTGCGGGTGACGGCGGCCGCGGCCTCGTCCCAGGTGGGCTGGGCCGGCGTTGCGCCGTGGGCCCGGGTGGACAGGGCACCGCAGGCCGCGGCGATCTCTAGAGCGTGTTCGGTGGACAGGCCGCGCAGACGGGCGGCGATGACGCGCAGGGCGGAGGTGTCGACACCGCGGTCCTCCAGCGCGCCGCGCACGGACCGGCCGGCGTCGTCGTCGCCGACCCGTCCGGCGAAGGCCACCTTCAGCCCGAGCCGGGCGGCCCCGCACGCCAT
Source organism: Streptomyces sp. NPDC056160 (assembly GCF_042268205.1). NCBI lineage: Bacteria > Bacillati > Actinomycetota > Actinomycetes > Kitasatosporales > Streptomycetaceae > Streptomyces > Streptomyces sp. NPDC056160. Next base: position 25,954 of record NZ_JBHJUW010000121.1, on the reverse strand, counting down.
GATCGACGCTGAGCCGCCGAGGGTGCGCGCACCGGCGTCCACCCGTCGCTCCCGTCGCCCGAAGGCGTGGGGAGCGTCGAGCGGCCCGACCACGATGTCGCGGTTGGCGTCTCCCATGAGGAGGAGGCCGTAGGCGTGCTGCATGCGGCTTTCCCCGCGGTGCGGACCCGGGCGGGCGGACGTCGGCGGACGGGGTGAGGGCTGCGGCGGCCGGGTCATCCCTTGAGGCCGCTCGACGTGATCGACTGGATGAACGACTTCTGCGCGAACAGGAAGGCGAGCAGCACCGGCAGCACGGTGATCACGTTGCCCGCCATGACGGCGGACCACTTGGTGTGGTGCTGCCCCTGGAACGTCGTCAGGCCCAGCTGGAGGGTGTACTGGGTGTCGTGGTTGATGGCGATCAGCGGCCAGCTGAGGTCGTTCCACGTGGTGAGGAAGGTCAGGACCGCCACCGTGCTCAGCGCCGGCCGGGACAGCGGCAGCACGATCTGCCACAGCACCCGCAGCCGGGAGCAGCCGTCCAGCCAGGCCGCCTCCTCCAGTTCCCTCGGCAGCGACAGGAAGAACTGGCGCAGCAGGAACACGGCGAACGGGGTGACCAGCGAGGGCACGATCAGCGCACCCAGCGTGTCGATGAGCCCGAGCCGCTTCATGACCAGGAACGTCGGGATCATCGTCAGCTGGAACGGGATCGCCATGGTGGCCAGCATCAGGCCCAGCAGGAGCCGGGAGCCGGCGAACCGCATCCGGGCGAACGCGTACCCGGCCAGGGCGCCCAGTACCAGGTTGGACACCACCGCGACCAGGGACACCACCAGCGAGTTGACGAACCAGCGCGGGAACATGGCGTTGCCCAGGACGTAGCGGTAGCCGCCCAGGTCGATGTGGGAGGGCCACAGCGCGGGCGGGAACCGGTTGATCTGCGCGTCGCTCATGACGGAGCTGAGCAGCAGCCAGATCAGCGGCACCGCGAACACCAGGGCGAGCGGGGCCAGCAGCAGGTGCCAGGGGCTGAACGGCAGCCGCTTGCGGGGCCGTCCGCCGTCGGCCGGCCCGCCCGGGGAGGCGGGCGCGGGGGCCGGGGGGAACGCGGTGGGGGCGGGGGTCGTGGCCGTCATCGTGCGGCTCCTTCGAGGCCGGCGGGCCCGGTGGGGCCGGAGCGGCCGTGGTCGTGGGCCCGGCGCCGTACGGCACGGGCGATCCGCGGGACGGCGGCGAGCACGATCAGAGCGAGGGCCAGGGCGTAGGCCGCCGCCGCGCCGTATCCGGCGGTGAAGTTCTTGAAGGCCTGCTCCCAGATGAAGTAGACGATCACCGTGGTGGAGCCGAGGGGGCCGCCCTTGGTCGTCACGTACACCAGGTCGAAGACCTGGAGGGCGTTGATGGTCTGCCACAGCAGGAGGAAGACGAGGACCGGGGAGAGCGCGGGAAGCGTGACGTGGCGCAGCACGTGGCGGCGGCCCGCGCCGTCCAGCCGGGCGGCCTCGACCAGCGAAGGCGGTACGTCCTGGAGCGCGGCGAGCAGCACGACGACGCAGAAGCCGGTGCCGCTCCAGAGCGAGATCGCGACGAGGGCGAGCAGCGCCTGTCCCGGGTCGGTGAGGAAGCCCTGCGGGGAGATCCCGACCTTGTGCAGCAGGGAGTTGGCGGCGCCGAAATCGGGGTCGAGGATGAAGGAGAACAGCACTCCCTGCGCCGTCGCCGAGACGACGAACGGCACGAAGAAGAGGGTGCGGTAGAGGGCCACCAGCCGCAGGCGCTGGTTGAGCGCCAGGGCGAGGAGCAGTCCGAGGCCTATGCTCAGCGGCACGTACAGCACCGTGTACAGCAGGGTGTTGCGCACCGCCTGGCTGAAGTGCGGGTCCTGCGCCAGCGCCCGGTAGTTGGCGAGACCGACCCAGCGGCTGGGGGTGACCAGGTCGTCGGCCTGGAAGGACAGCAGCAGCGACCAGGCCACGGGGACGACGCTCAGTCCCAGGATCACCAGCACCGCGGGCGAGACGAACGCCCAGGCGGTGGCCGTCTCCCCGCCGCGGCGGCGCCGTGCGGAGCCGGAGGGCGGCGGGGTCTGCGGGGCCGTGCCGTCGTGTTCGCCGGCGCCGTCGGGGCGGCGGGAGTTGCGGTGGCTGCGTGTGGGGCCGCGGTCCGCGAGGGTGAGGGGGGCTGGCAGGCGGGGCATGGTGGTCCTCTCAACGCGGGATGAGCAGAGCGGCGTTGGCCTCGCGCGCGCAGTCGCGCAGCGCCTTGGCGGGGGTGCTCCGGCCGATGAGCACCGCGGCGATCGCCTGACCGAGCGCCTGCGAGATCTGCGGGTACGCCGCATGGACGGGGCGCACCCGGGCCGAGGTCAGCGCCTTGGTGAACACCGCGAGGCCCTCGGTCCGCGCCTCCTGCGCACGCCAGGCGGGCAGGGCCTGTGTGCTCCGGCTCAGCGGGAGACTGCCGGCCTGCACGTCCCAGCGGACGTCCTGGGCGGGCTGCGCCAGCCAGGTCACGAAGGTACGGGCCGCGCGGACCCGGGCCGGGCCGTTGTCGAACACGGTCCAGGTGTCGGGGCCCGAGATGGTCACCGGCCGGCCGCTGTAGCTGGGCAGGGGCACCACGTGGTGGTCGATCCCGGCCTGGCGGATGTCCGGCAGCTGCCACGGCCCGGTGACGACCATGCCCATGCGGCCCGAGGCGAAGACCTGGTACATCTGCTCGCCGCCCGGCTTGGGGTCGACGTAGACGCTCCTGTCCCCGGCGAGCGCCGCCACCGTCTGGAGGGCCTTCACACCGCTCTCCTCGAAGCCGATGCGCCGCCCGTCCGGGCCGATGACGTCGCCGCCCAGGTCCCACACCATCGGCCACAGCCGCCACACGGTGTCCTCGTCGCCGACGCCGGGCCAGCCGGTGCCGAAGACACCGCGCCGCCGGTCGGTGAGCTTGGCGGCCGTGGCCACGAACTGCTCCCAGGTCCAGCCGGGCCGGGGCAGCGGCAGGCCGGCGTCGCGGAAGAGCTTCTTGTTGCAGACGACGGCGAGGGAGTCCAGCAGCGCGGGCGAGGCGCGGACGTGGCCGTTGAGGGTGACGGCGGCGCGGGCCGGGGTCCAGAAGTCGTCCCAGGGCGTCGGTCCCGAACGGACGGTCTCGCTCAGGTCGACCACCGAGGGACTGCGGGCGACGCTGGCCAGGTCGGAGCCGAAGACGTAGGCGACGTCGGGGAAGGAACCGGCCGCGAGCGCGGCGGTGATCTTCTGCAGCATCGCGTCGGCGAGGACCCCGCCGCCCGCGTCGACCCGGATGCCGGGATGGGTGCGGTTGAACTCCGCCACCAGCTTCTCGATCGCCGCGCGGCCGGTGTCCGTCTGGCCGTGCCAGAGTTCGACGGTGACCCGGCCGTCGGCGCCGACACCGTCGTCCGTGTGCGCGCCGCAGCCGGGCAGCGCCGCCGTGGCGGCGGCGCTGAGCGCCAGGGCGGTGCCCCGGCGCAGGAGCGTACGGCGGGGAAGTCCGGTGCCGGGGCCGGGCGGACGGTGTGGTGCGGCCATGTGAGCCCCCAGGAGGACGCGTGGCGCGGGACGTCACGCGGACGGGCGGTCCGGCACGGCGGGCCGGTACCGGATGGGACGGTGTGCGGTGGGAGGGTTGCCGCCGCGCCGGGCGGGCGGCACGGAGAGTGCCGTCGCGGGTGCCGGACGGCGCCTGCCGCGGAAGACGGGTGCGCCGGAGTGCGCTTCCCGGGCGGCGGGGAGGAGTCCCGGCGGGGGAGCGGCTCACCAGTGGGGCGGCTCACGAGCGGGGCGGCTCGGAAGCGGGCCGGGGGACGGCAGTGGTGCCCGGTGCGCCGGAAGGAGGAGCCGGACGCACCGGGCGGGTCGTGCGGGTCGTGCGGGGCCGGGCCGGTACCGCGTCAGCAGGTCTTGCGGACGTAGCCGCTGTCGCCGGGAGCCGTGACGTCCAGGTCGCGCAGCACGACGCTGAGCCGGTCGCCGTAGGCGGCGCACACCTTCTTGAGGTTCTTCTCCTGGTACTCGATGACGATGACGTGGTCGCCGAACCCGTCGACGTAGTCGCCGCACTCGTCGTACTCGCCGCACTCCTCGGCGACGGCGAAGTCGAGGCCGGTCTCGGCACGGTCGGTGGAGAAGCCGGACGTGTTCTTCTGCGCGATCGCCAGGCCCTTGCTGTGCGCGTGGTCGGCGAGCAGCCTGACGAACGCCTTCGCGTTGGCCTCGCTGATCAGCTTGGTCCGGTCGTAGGTGTCCAGGTTGTCCGGTTCGACGGCCTTGTAGCCCTTGCTCGCGCAGGTGTCGATCCAGGAGTTCACCTTGGCCGCGATCCGCTGCCGCTTGGCGTCGGTACGGATGTCCAGCATCGCCTCCCCCCAGTTGGTGTCGTACACGACCTTGCCCTGGGCGTCGCGCAGCAGCAGGTCGCCCCACTGGCTCTCGGCGCCCGGCTGGGCCTGGAAGGCGTTGACGTAGCAGATGTTGTAGAGGCCGGCCGCCGGGGCGGCCGTGTAGTCGCGGGTCACGACCTTCACGCCGGCCGGCGGCGTGTAGGCCTTGCCGATCTGGTAGTCGAAGCCGGCGTGCACCGGAGGAAGGGTCACCGTCGCCGCGGTGGTCGCCGCGGGAGTGGCCGGGGTGGTGGCCGCACTGGCCGAGGCGCAGGCGGACAGCGGACAGATGACCGCGGCTGCGGCGGCCACCGCGACGGAAGCGCGCCGGTGCGGCCGGGAACGATCGAAGAGGGACATCTTTGAGCTCCAGAAGATGCGAGGGTACGTCCCCGCCTCGGACCCCCCGTCGGCGCGGGCGGATCCTGGCGACTTTGTCCGGACTTACGGTGTGCGCACCGTGCTACCGGCTGGGCGTACCTCTGACGCCGGGTGCTCAACTCTGGCGTTGGAAGGAGTAAAGCGAGCAACTTTCGCCATGTCAACAGATCGAAGGTGCGCATCTTGTTCATATGGGCAAGGGCGGGAAGTCGCCGCGTGTTCACTCGCCGGAGCCGTTGTCTCCGCTGCCCTGCACCCTGCCCGTTGGCCGCCGGCCGCCCCCGCCGCCCGCCTCCGGCAGCAGGGATCGGCCCGACCCGGTCCGGTCTATGCTCATCGCATGCTGAAAACTGAGCGTCATGCGCGAATACTTGAGCATGTCTCCGCGCGTGGTGCCATCGACGTCGCCGAGTTGTCCCGGTTGCTGAACGTCTCGGGAGCCACGATCCGGCGCGACCTGCAGCACCTGAGCCGGCTGAACCTGCTGCGCCGTACGCACGGCGGCGCGGTCCAGGGCAGGACCGGACCCGAACTGCCGGTCCAGCACCGCACCGAACGACGCCGGCCGGAGAAGCGGGCCATCGCGCGGGCCGCCGCCGAACTCGTGCCCGAAGGCGCGGTCGTGGGGATGACCGGCGGTACCACCGTCACCGAGATCGCACGCGTCCTGGCCGCCCGGGGTTCCGTCACCATCGTGACCAACGCGGTCAACATCGCCGCCGAGATGGTGCCGCACCACGACGTCACACTCGTCGTCGTCGGCGGCTACGCCCGAACCGAGAGCTACGAACTCGTCGGCCCCATCGCGGAGAAGACCCTCGCCGACCACCACACGGACATCACGTTCCTGGGCGTGGACGGGATCAGCGCCGCCCACGGCTGCACGACCCACGACCAGTTGGAGGCGGCGACGGACCGGGCGTTCGCCGCCAGCAGCGACCGGACCGTCGTGGTCGCCGACCACTCGAAGGTCGGCCGGGCCACCTTCGCCCGGATCTGCTCACTGACGGACATCGACCACCTGGTCACCGACCAGGCCGCGCCGGCCGACGCGCTGGCCGCGATCACCGGCACCGGCGTCGCGGTGACCGTGGTGTGACCCGAGCGCCGGACACCCGCGGGGCGCGGGCCGGGCGGACGCGGTGAAGGTGGAGCGGCGCGGCACCCCCGCAACGCAGGGCCGCGGGTAGGAGCACCGCGCAGGGGGCAGGAGGTCCGGGGGCGGACGACCGACGGTGCCCTGCCGGACGGGCCGCACGGACAACAACGGGAGGGCGGGACCATGAGGTCGGAGCAGGTTGCCGGAAGCGTGGTGCAAGCGGTCGTCGTCTACGACGGGCGCCTGCTGCTGGTGCAGGAGCAGGGCGGCTGGAAGCTGCCCTCGGGCGGTTCGGAGATGGCCGAGACACCGGAGGCCACCGCGGCCCGCCTCGTGTACGAGGCGACCGGCTACCTCGTGGACGGCTCGGCGGCGCTGGGGGTGCGGGGCGCGGTGGGCGAGACGGCGCCGACCGCGGTGGTGTGCCAGTTGCTGAGCGAGGACCCCTCCTCCGGGGCGCGGCTCGCGCCGGAACAGGTCCGCTGGGTCCCGGTGGCCGAGACGGCCTGCGCCGAGCTGTCCGGGGTCGTTCGTGACTACCTGGCGGGTCACGCGCCCGCTTGAGGGCCGGGTGCCGCGGCGAGGAACCGCTGCCGGTCGACGATCGCCCGGTCGATCTCCCCGGAGGCGACGAGTTCCCCCGTGCCGTCGACGGCCCGCACGAGGAAGGTGAGCCGCCGGCCCACGGCCGCCACGGGCGCCTCGGCGGCCACCTCCACACAGCCGCCCACCCGGGTGGCGCGCAGGTGCCGGACACGGATCGCCGTGCCCACGGTCGTCCGGCCGGCCGTGATGAAGGGCGCGGCGGCCCGCACGGTGGCCGCCTCCAGCCATGCGATCAGCCGCGGCGTGGCCAGCACGGGCACGTCCCCGCTGCCCACCGACTCCGCGGTGTCGGCGTCGGTCACCTCATGTCGCATCCCACCACGCTACCGCCTCCCTCCCCGCGCGCCCACCGGTGCCCGCAAGCCGACGAGGCGCCCGTGGGCGGGGCGACCGCCTTGTGCGGCAGGGAAGTTCGGGCCCGGGATGTTCCCAAAGGCCTTGACGGCCAGTGAGAACCGTGGGTGACCCCCTTCGGCCGGGAGGTCATATGAGCCGCACCAGGCGCGGACACCGCTCGGGCGCGGCCCACCAGAAGTTCGTCCGCGACCGCGGCACCGTCCGCCCCTCGGCCGCGACCGGACCGTGCCTGACCCAGGCGACCGCCCGTCAGCCGCCGCGCCTGCGGAACTGCGACGGATCGGCCGGCCAGAGGTTCGCCCCGTAGCGCCCGGAACCCGGCCGGGCGAGGCTCGGCCGGCCGGACGAGGTCGCCGCCGCCATCGCCTTCCTGCTCGGCGAGGAGGCCGGCTTCATCACCGGCCGGATGCTGTGCGTGGACGGCGGCGGCAGCATCCCGGGACGGTGACGGGCCGGACACGGAACGCCGGTCATCGCAAAGAGCGAGCCGGCCACCGGGCCGGCCGGGGAAGATGGTCCGGCCGGGTGCAGGGCGCACCCGGGGCCCAGCCGAACGGAGCAGAACCCACCGTGATCCGCCCCCTCAGGTCCATACCGGCCGCGGCAGCCGCGGCCGCCACCCTGCTGATGCTGAGCGCCTGTTCCTCCGGCCCGAAGCCGCCGGACATCGCGGCGCCCGCGGTGACCGGCACACTCTACGTCGCCGGCACGGCGAAGGACGGTACGGCCGCGGTGTGGCAGGTGAGCCACGGCTCCGCACACCGACTCCTCGGCGACAGCCCGGCCGCCCTGCCCGTGACCTCCGTCTCCCTCTCGCCCGACGGACGCCGCCTGGCGTACGTGTCCCGCGGCATCATGTACGTCAAGGACCTGAGCACCGGTCAGGCGCACCCGGCCCACACCCCGGGCAGCGTCGGCGAGGAGCGCGCCACCGATGTCGGTATGCCCGACGACTCACGGTGCTCGACCTGGTCCCCCGACGGCAGGCACGTGGCGTTCACCGTGGAGCGCGGCGTGTTCGTCTACGACGCCTCGGGCGCCGGCCGCCAGGTGTCCGGCCGCCCCGTGTCCCAGTGGCGGGAAGGGCAGCGGGACCTGCGCGACCTCGCCTCCGCGCCCACCTACCACGACGCGTCCGCGGCCTCCGACATCACCTGCGCGCGGTGGATCGACGACACCCGGCTCGCCTTCGACCGGCTCGGCCAGAACCACGCGGACACGATCGGCAGCGCCGCCGAGGCCGACACGACCACCATCGCCCGCATCGACACCAAGCAACCCGAACTGACCAACCTGCTGGCCCGGTGGACCGCCTCCGGGGTCTGCCGCGGCCGTGTCCTGCTCGACTTCCACCCCGAGCAGTCCGTCTCCGTCACGCCCTCGCCCGTCCCGAACGCGGCCCGCAGAACGGGCGTCCCGCTCCTCGTGAACGCCGGAGCGCTGAACTACCGCGCCTACTCCGACAACCCGCGCACGGCCGGAGCGGACCTGAGCGCGGCACGGCTCTTCGACACAGGGGCCTTCTGGACCTTCACCCCGGGAACCTGCCGGCTGGTCGGCGCCGTACCGAAGTCGCCCGACACGGGGACGTACGACTACCTGGTGACCACGCTCGACGCGGGAACAGGGGCCTCCCCCGAGCAACGGACCCTGACCCTGGCGGTGGGCAAGGGCAGCCCGCTCTCCCGGCCCGATTCCGGGTACGTCGTCGCGAACCCGCGCCCCGGAGCCCAGACGGTCGCCTACCCGGCCGCCGACGGCGAGGTGGGCGTCGTCGACCTGGCGACCGGCGGAGCCGCGGTGGTGAAGGGCCCCTGGAAGACGGCGACGGCGACGGTGGCCTGGCGCGACGAGTGAGGGCCCCCGCTGAGCCGTCCGGACGGGTGAGGGCACCGGCCCTCACCCGTCCGGCGCGCGGGAGAGGGGCGCAGCCGCCGGGGCGGGCACCCGGTGAGGCACACTGGCTGCATGGGCGACCTCAATGCCCGGGGGGCGTCCTCCCGGCGGTTCCCCCCGGGACCGGAGAGCGTGGCGCGGGCCCGGCGGTTCGTGCGAACCGTTCTCGGCCATGCCGCCCCGGACGTGGTGGAGACCGCTCAACTCCTAGTCAGTGAACTGGTGACCAACGCGGTCCTGTACGCCCGCACGGAGGTCGAGGTGACGGCCGCCGCCGAGGCCGGCACCGTGCGGGTGGCGGTCGGCGACCACCGGCCCGACCGCGCCCTGGTGCCGCACGAGTGCGCCTCGTACGCCGGTACGGGACAGGGCCTGGCCCTGGTCGCGCTGCTGGCCTCCCGGCACGGCGTCGACACAGGCGAAGCGCGCAAGACCGTCTGGTTCGAGCTGGACCCCGGCGGCGCCCCGCCACATCCGGCCGGCTGGGACGTCACCGTGCCGGCCTCCCGCGTCGGAACCACCGTGACGCTGATCGACGTGCCCGAGGCGCTCTACTCGGCCTCCCAGCAGCACCGGCACACGTTGCTGCGCGAGGCAGGACTGGCCGTGGCCGCCGGAACCGACCTCGGCGTACCGGCGCACGACCTCGCCGTCGCCCAGGACATGAGCAACGTGATCAGCGCCCGTGTGACGGCCGCGCTGCGCGAGCAGCCGGCGGAGGCCGGGGTCCGCTCCCTGCTCCTGGGCATGCCCCCTGACGCCGGGCCGGCGGTGCGAACCCTGTGGGAGGTGCTGGGCCTGGCCGAGGAGGCGGCCCGCGACGAACGCCTGCTGACCCTGCCGGCGCTGCCGCGCGGGCGGGTCTTCCACCAGTGGCTGTTCGACCAGATCGCCGGCCAGCTCGACGGCGGGACTCCCGTGGCGTGGACCGTGGTGCCCAGGGAGCCGGGCGCCGGCCTGTCGGAGCTGGTGCCGTGGGACCCCGGCCAGGTCCGCGCCGCGCGCGTGCCGACCATCGCCGCGGACGAGAGGAACCTGATCATCGCCGCGAACGCGGCCGCGGCGGACCTGCTCGGGCGGCATCCGGACGACCTCGTCGGCCGGCCGCTGACCATGCTCATGCCCGAGCACCTGCGCAGACGGCACACCGGGTCGTTCACGTCGCTGCTGCTCACCGGGCAGCCACGGATCCTGGGCCGCTCCGTGCCGCTGCCCGCCCTGCACCGCGACGGCCGGCTGGTCCCCATCCGGCTGCTCATCCAGACCCAGGAGACGGCCGACGGCCGCACCGTCTTCGTCGCCCAGCTCACCCCCAGAGCCGCCGCGCCCCTCGCGCCGGACCGCCCGCCGGGCCGTCCCCGGTCGGTGCCGGCGCTCCCCGAGCCGGCCGGAGGGCCGGCGTCGGTCGCCAGGGTGGCGGTCCGCGGCCTGGCGGGCGCCTCGGCGCTGGAACGGCTCGCCCTGGTGGCCGACACCGGGGCCGCGCTGAGCAGCGCCACCGATCTGGACGAGGGGCTGCAGCGGGTGGGCGGCATCCTCACCGACCGGCTGGCCGACTGGTGCGCGGTGGACCTGTTCACCGAGAACGCGGAGGTGGAGCGGGTCTGTGTCGTCCACCGGGGCCCGCGCGGGTCGTCGCCGCAGGAACACGAAGGCCCGCTCCCGCCGGTCTCCGTCACCGCCCGGGGGCCGCTCGCCCGTGCGCTGCGTGGCGCGGGGCCGCTGCTGCTGACGGAACCCCCGCCGTCGAACCAGGTCACGAGCCCCCTGGACGCGCACTACCTGCGGATGTTCCGCAGACTGGGCGCGAACAGCGCCGTCGTCGCCCCGCTGCGGGCCCGACGGGACGTCATCGGCGCTCTCACCGTGGCCCGCAGCGGCTGGGAGCGGCCGTTCACGGAAGCGGACCTGCCCCTGGTCGACGACATCGTCCGCACGCTGGCCCTCGGGGTCGACAACGCCCGTCTCCACCAGGAGACACGCAACATCGCCGAGCGCCTGCAGCGCTCGCTGCTGCCCGTCCTGCCGCAGGTCGCCCATCTGGAGCTGGCCGCCCGCTACGCGGCCTCCTCCACCACCGCGCAGGTCGGCGGCGACTGGTACGACTGCTTCGTCCTGCCCGGCGGGGACACGGCCGTGGTCATCGGGGACGTCGCCGGGCACAACCTCGACGCGGCCATCACCATGAGCCAGTTGCGCAGCATGCTGCGCGGGATCGCCGTGGACCGCGAGGAACCTCCCGCGACGGTCCTGCGCCGCCTGGACACCGCGAACCACAGTTTCGACCGGGAGGCCACCGCCACCTGCGTCTACGGCCTGATCAAGGGCTCCGGTCACGGCCCCTGGGAACTGGCGCACTCCTCGGCCGGGCACCTGCCCCCGCTGCTGACCGTGCCGGACGGTCCCACCCGGTTCCTGGAGGGCGGCGCGGGCCTGCTGCTCGGCGTGGACCCCGACGTGCCCCGTGCCGGGGCCTCGGACGCGATCCCGCCCCACGCGACGGTGCTGCTGTACACCGACGGCCTCGTCGAACGCCGCGGCGAGCCCCTGGACCACGCCCTGGACCGGTTGAGCCGGCACGCCGCCGCGCTGGCCCGCGAACCCCTCGACGTGTTCTGCGACGAACTCCTCATCAGGCTGGGCGCCGACGGCGAGGACGACATCGCCGTCCTCGCCGTCCGTCCCACGCCCCCCTCCTGAGGGCGCCTGCCCGGGAGCCTCAGGCGGCGGAGCGGGAACCGGCCGGGCGGCGCCGGAGCGCCGGGTCCGTGAGGGACGGCGGGGTCCAGGCACCGTCCGGGTGGTACACGTCGGTCCCGGGCGGCACGATCTCGTCGATCCGGTCGAGCACCGCGTCCTCCAGCACCACGGACCGGCCCTTGAGCGTGGCGTGCAGCTGGTCCATCGTGCGCGGGCCGATGATCACCGAGGTGACCGCCGGATGCGCGAGCGGGAACGCGACGGCCAGCTCGGGCAGCGAGCAGCCCACTTCGTCGGCCACGGCCACGAGCTGTTCGACCGCATCCAGTTTCGCGGCGGTGGTCGCCACCGACGGGTCGAAGCGGTCCGGGTGCAGTGCGGGGCGCCCGCTGCTCAGATCGAGGTCCCGGTCCTTGCGGTAACGGCCGGTCAGGAAGCCGGAGGCGAGCGGGCTCCACGTCAGCACCCCCATGCCGAGGCGTTCGGCCACCGGCAGCACGTGCCGCTCGACGCCCCGGGCCAGCAGGGAGTAGGGCGGTTGCTCGGTACGGAACCGCTTCAGTCCGCGGCGGTCGGCCACGTGGTGGGCGTCGACGATCTGGTCCGCGGGGAACGTGGAACAGCCGAACGTCCGTATCTTGCCCTGGCGCACGAGGTCGGTGAGGGCGGACAGCGTCTCCTCGATGTCGGTCCTGTGGTCGGGCCGGTGCACCTGGTACAGGTCGATCCAGTCCGTACCCAGCCGGCGCAGACTGTCCTCCACCTCGCGGACGATCCAACGCCGCGAGTTCCCACCGCTGTTGGGGCCGTCACCCATGGGGAAGTGCACCTTGGTGGCGAGCACCACGTCGTCGCGCCGGCCCTTGAGCGCCTTGCCGACGATCGTCTCCGACTCCCCGGCCGAGTACATGTCGGCGGTGTCGACGAAGTTGATCCCCTCGTCCAGCGCGGCGTGGACGATCCGGGCGCACTCCTCGTGGTCGGCGTTGCCGATGAACCCGAACATCATGGTGCCCAGGCAGTAGGGACTGACCTCGATGCCGGTGCCGCCCAGAACGCGGTGGTGCATGGGGCTCTCCTCGGGTGTCGGTTCCTGGATGGCGCGACCCTACGAGTTGGAGCCCACTTCAGGGCAAGACCGGCATCGTCACGCCTCGCGGAACAGATCCGCCCCGTCCGGTTGTTCACGCCGTTGCCTGATCACATCGCGCGGTGTCCGCTGGTCAGGCACTCCGGCACCACCTGGGCAACACCCACAGACAAGGAAGAGCACCTCATGTTCCACCGCGTTCTCGTCGCCGTCGACCCGAGCCCCGCCCGTCACTCCGTCGTCCGCCTCGCCGGCGACGTCGCCCGGCTGAACGGCGCCAAGGTCAGGGTGCTGCACGTCGCCCCCACCGCCGCCACCCTCGCCGCCGTGGTCCCTCTGGAGAACGACGCGGAGGCCAAGGCCGTGCTCGACGAGGCCGTCACCGCGCTGCGGGACTCGGGCGTCGACGCCGAGGGCGCCGTGGCGGGCGGTCTGACCACCCAGATCGCCACGACCATCTCCGCCGCCGCCGAGGAGTTCGGGGCCGACCTCCTGGTCCTCGGCCACCATCACCGCGGCCCGCTGGAAGCCTTCGTCAGCCCCCGCGTCAGCGACGCCGTCGCCCACGCGGCCCGCATCGCCATCCTCCTCGCCCCCGAGGACACCACCGCCGCCGGGCAGGACTGACCGAAGGCCGTCCCGGCCGGGCGCGCGCAGCGCCACCGGGCCGGCGGACAGGTCCGGAACGGGCGGGGCCTGGACGGGGACCGCGCGGGCCGTTCCACTCGGTGGTGGGCACGTCCCTTCGACGACCTCGGCCACCGGTGCTTCCCGGGCACGTCCGGCGATGGGCAAGGCGGTGTCAGGCCACGGCGGTATGAAGCGTCTGGCCGCGTTCGGCCGGCGAAAACCGCCGGACAACGGAACGTCGCTCCGATCAACCTACGGAGCGACGTTCCGCTGTGTCGACGCTCGCCCGGGGCACCGATGGACTCACGGGTCCCGCGACCGCCACGGGCCCGCCCCGGCGCGTCACGGTGTCGTCGGCGGTTCCGGTTCCGACGTCTCGTCGTCCGGTTCGCTCGCCCACCGGGACAGGAGTTCCTCGAAGGCGTCCATCCCCAGCAGGAGCAGCATCATCGCGATCGGCGTGCACAGTGCCACCACAACCATGGAGCCTCCCGAGGGGAGCACCGGCGGACTCTCTTCACCCGGCCCCGCGTGCCGCACGCGGCGAGGCACTACCCAGTGTGGGGCCGAACGGGGGACCGCGCACTTCGTTCAGGCCGCGGCCGGCGGCGGACCGGCGGAGCGGCGTCCACCGGAAAGCGGTCGCGGGCGAAATCGCGCAGCGGCCACGGCGCCGAAGCTGTTCCTACCCCCGGACCCCGTCGCCGGCCGCCCCGTCCGCCGTACGCGGCCGCCGCTGCGCGCGCAACGGCGCGTACACGAGCAGGGCCGCCGCGAACGCCACCGGATAGGCGAGATCGGCGCCGTGCAGGGCCCGGGCGGCCGGGCCCGTGTACAGGCCGGTGTTCATGAACGGCACGGAGACGGCGAAGGCGACGACGAACGCGGTGAGCGCCGGCCACCAGGGCTGGGGGCGGTCCGTCTCGTGTGACAGCTCGACGGGGCGCCCGCCGCGGGCGCGGGCCCGGGCGGCCCAGTCGACGATCACGATGGCGACGAAGGCCGGGATCCAGTACCCGACGAACAGCAGCACGTTCTGGAAGCGCGCGGTGGTGTCGGCCGCGTGCATCCACAGCACCAGCGGGAACCCGAGGACCGCGGCGAGGGCGGCGGCCGGCGGCCGGGGCAGGCGTACGCCCATGGTCTGCAGCGCCAGCGACCCGCTGTAGTCGTTCATGGCGTTGCTGCACAGCGCCGCGAGCGCGATCGCCAGGAGCCCGAACGCGCCGAGCGCGCCCCCGCCGAGCAGCGTGTCGACACCGTGGGCGGTCTGGTCGGTGAACTCGGCGGCGCCCCACAGGCCGAGCGCCTGTACCGCCACGAAGGACAGGCCGATGCCGAGCAGCGTGCACCAGAACATGCGCGGACGCGATGCCGTACGGGGCAGGTAGCGGCTGAAGTCACTGGCGTAGGGGGCCCAGGACAGGGCGAGGCTCAGCGCGACGGTGCAGGTCAGGGCGAACGCCCCGGCCCGGTCGGCGCCGTGCACGGTGGCGGTCGCGGCCGGGTGGGCGCCGTGGACGAGCTTGGCCGCGAGGACGGCGAAGGCCGCGGCGAGCGCGAAGGTCATCACCGTCTGCAGCCGGTGGATCACCTCGTAGCCGAGCACGCCCAGCGCCCCCTGGCCCGCCATCATCACCAGGACGCCCGCCCAGAACGGCCAGCCGCACAACTGGGCCAGCGCCTCCCCGCCGAACAGGCCGATCAGCGCGTCCCAGGCGATCGACGACAGCCACTGCAACATGCCCGGCACGGTGACGGCCCGGCCGAACGCCAGCCGGGCCAGGGGCATCTGCGCCGCCCCGGTCCGGCTTCCCCAGGTGCCCAGGTAGGCGGTGGGCACCGCGCCCAGCACGGTGCCGAGCACGACGGCGGCCAGGGCGGTGGTGAAGTCGAGCCCGAGCGTGGCACCCACGGTGCCGCTGAACACGCCGGTCATGGTCAGGTTGGGGGCGAACCAGACGGTGAACAGCCGCCCCGGGCCGCCGTAGCGGGTGTCCTCGGGCACCGGCGTGATCCCGCGTGCCTCCATCCGCAGATCACCGGGGGCCGTCGGCATCCGTCCGTCGAAGACGCGCCGCGGGCCGGCGGCGGCCGGCTCGGTGCGGGCATGCGGCAATGACATGTGACATCCCTCCGCCAGTCCTAACTGGTTCAGGTTCGACGGGTGTGATCTCAGCCCCGCGCAGGGGCACCCCGTGTCCAGGTACGGCCGCCAGGATAGCCCGGCCCGGTGTCAGGCCCCGCCGGGGCGGTCCCCGTCGAGCGCGAGCACGGCGAAGGTGGCCAGCCAGTGGTCGGTGGTGAAGTCGCCGCGCTCCACGGCGGGCAGGCCTGCCGCGAGGTGTGCCCTTGCCGCCTCGGCGAGGCGGGTGCGGACCGGACCGTCCGGCAGCGCCCCGGCGATCGAACGCAGCGCGGCGGCCCTGCTGAGGGCCAGGCCCAGCAGGTGACCGATCTGCGGATCGGCGTGGTCGGAGACCACGGGCACGTCCAGCGACGGGCAGGACGCGCCCGAGCGCAGGGCGGGCAGGAACCGGTCGAGCCAGGAGGCGAAGGCCTCCGGGGCGAGCACCCGGCGCATCGCGTCGGCCTCGGTCAGCGCGGGCGACAGGAAGTCCTGGCCCGACGGCTCCCAGTGGGCGGGAGCGTCGTGGTCGTCGGCGAACCAGGCCAGCAGACGTTCCCGTACGGCGTCGGCGGTCGGGGCGGACAGCTCCCCGGAGTCCAGGAGCAGACCGAGCGCGAAGGCGCTGTTGGGATGGTTGCCGTGGCGCACGGGATAGGTGGCCTTCGGGAGCCAGCCGGCGAGCAGCCGCTCGACGGCGGCGACGCCCGGTGCCAGGGCCTCGGCCCAGCGCGCGCCCGCCGCCCCCGCGTACGCCCGGCACTCGGCGGCCAGCGCCACCAGCCAGGCCCAGCCGTACGGCCGCTCGAAGGAGGGCCGGTCCAGGAGGTAGGCGGCTTCGGCGGTGATGTTCCGCGCGGTGAGGTGCCGGTCGAGCACGTCCACGTAGGGCGCGGTCTCGGCGAGCGCGGGTGTGCCGCCGTGTCGGCGCAGCACGCGCACGAGCAGCCAGTGCATGTGGACCGAGGAGTGCCAGTCGTAGGCGCCGTAGAAGGCCGGGTGGAGGCTGCTCGGCCGTGTGTCCTGCTCGGCGGAGGTGACCAGGTGGGCGGGGAAGTTGGGGTACTCGCGGGTGATGTTGGCGAGGGCGAGCCGGGCGAAGGGCGTCGCGTAGGAGGTGAGCGGCATCAGTGGGTGGCCCCCTCGGTGATCTTCAGGTCCTGCTCCGTGGGCGTGCCGGCGGCGGCGACCAGCAGGGCGCGCAGCCCGCGGGCCACGGTGGCGGGCTCCAGGGCCGGGGCGGTGCCGTCGGTGACCTGCTCGGGCGCCCAGGGGACGTGTACGAAGCCGCCGCGGACGTGCGGGAACTCGGTGGCGATGAGGTGGCCGAGGCCGTACGCGACGTGGTTGCAGACGAACGTGCCCGCCGTGTGGGAGACGGCGGCCGGGACCCCGGCCCCGCGCACGGCGGCGACGCAGGCCTTGACGGGGAGGGAGGAGAAGTAGGCGGCGGGGCCGCCGGGGACGACCGGTTCGTCGACGGGCTGGGCCCCGGCGTTGTCGGGGATGCGTGCGTCGTCGATGTTGATGGCGACGCGTTCGACGGTGACGGCCGCCCGACCGCCCGCCTGGCCCAGGCAGAGGACCAGCTCGGGGGCCGCCGCGCGGACCGCGTCCCGCAGCGCGTCCAGGCAGGTGGCGAAGACGCAGGGCAGTTCGGCGGCGGTGACCGTGAGTCCGGCGGGCGGTTCGGCGGCCAGGAGGCGGGCCGCCTGCCAGGACGGGTTCACGCTCTCGCCGCCGAAGGGGGCGAAGCCGGTGACGAGCACACGGGTCATGGGACTTCCTTCACGGGGAACGACGGTGGGACGGGCCGGGGGCGGGCGGCGCGGGCCGGGTGGCTCAGAAGGCGAAGACCGCCATGATCACGGTGCAGCAGACCAGGAGCGGCAGCGCCGTCGGGAGCTGCGCCTTGATCGGTCCGTACTGGTCCTTCAGTTCGAGCAGGGTGGCCGGGACGATGTTGAAGTTGGCGGCCATCGGCGTGCAGAGCGTGCCGGCGAAACCGGCCAGCATGCCGATCGCGAGGACGGCGGCCTCGTTGCCGTGCATCTGCTCGATGAGGATGGGCCAGCCGATCGCCGCCGTCATGACCGGGAAAGCGGCGAACGCGTTGCCCATGATCACGGTGAACAGGAACATGCCCACGCAGTAAGCGATCACGGCGAGGTACTTCGAGTTGTCCGGCAGCACGTCGTTCACGATCTTGCCGACCTGGGTGCCGACGCCGGCCAGCGCGAAGATCGACCCGAGCACGGCGAGGAGCTGGGGCAGCAGCAGCGCGGAACCCATCGCCTCCAGCATGGAGCGGCCGGAGTGCAGCGGCACGGAGAGCTTCTTCTCGCCGGTGACCAGCATGCCGACGACGAGGGCGACGACGCATCCGACGCCGAGGCCGAGCAGCGTGGCCTTGCCCTTCTCGAACAGGCCGGAGTCGTCGAGCACGGAGGCACAGACGATCGCGACCACCGGGATCGTCAGGGCGGGGATGAAGATCTTGCTGCCGAGCCGGGAGGCGGAGGCCTCGCGCTGCTCGGCGGTGGTGGTCACCGGCACACCCTTGCCGAGGAAGTTGAACCCGGCGAGCACGATCAGGACGAGGACCGCCACACCGAGCGGTTCGGCGGGCAGGGTCCAGCCGCCGTTGCCCGACTCGGCGTTCGCCACCCCGGTCCCGTAGGGGAAGGTGAGTCCGAGCAGGCCCCAGAAGGCCGCGGACGTCCACCGCTTCGGGTTGCTGCGGTCGGCGGCCATCTGCACGGCCATGACGACGAAGACGAGACCCACCAGCCAGTAGAGCCATTCGACCTTGATCACTTGGCGGTTCCCTTCGGCAGCGGCAGGTCGTGTTCCGCGGCGGCGAGTGCCATCTCGCGTTCCAGCTGCCGGTCCAGGAGCAGCAGGCGGGCCCCGTGGATGAGGAAGGCGCAGACGGCGAGCGGTATCGCCCACAGCGCCAGCTGGGTCGGTTCGAGTTCCTGGTGGTACGTCGAGTTCACGAAACCGGTGATCAGCAGGATCGAGCCGATCGCGATGAAGCAGTCCTCGCCGAAGAAGACACCGACGGTGTCGGCCGAGGCGGCGTAGGAGCGCACCTTCTCGCGCAGGCGCTCCGGCAGCGCCGCGCCCGTCGTGCGTTCGGCCGCGGCCTCCGCCATGGGCGCGACGAGCGGCCGTACGGTCTGCGCGGGACCGCCGATGCTGTTGAGGCCGAAGGCCGCCGTGACCTGCCGGACCAGCAGGTAGACGGTGAGGAAGCGGCCTGCGCTGAGACTGCCGAGCCGGCCGATGAGGTTGCGGGCCTGCTCGCGCAGGCCGTAGCGCTCCAGGAGGCCGATCACGGGGAGCACGATGGCGAAGACGGTGACCGAGCGGCTGTCGGCGAAGGACCGGCCGAAGGCCGCGAGGACCTCCAGCGGGTTCATCCTGCCGAGCAGTCCGGTGACGATCCCGGCGACGCCCACGACGAGGACGGGGTTGCGGCGCGTGACGAATCCGAGGATCACCACGACCACACCGAGGAGAACGATCATGCGCGGCCTTCTTCAGGCATGGGGGACAGGGCGCCACGCGGATCCGGGGCTGCCGGAACCCATGGGGATGCACGGACCCTAGGCGATCGTTGAACGATCGAACAAGGGGCAAATTCACGTCGCCGTCATGCGGCCGCCACGGCACCCCCTTGTCGGATCGTTCAACAATCGTCTACTTTCAAGGTGTGATCGATCTCAACGCGGACCTCGGTGAAGGCTTCGGACGCTGGACCCTCACCGACGACGACGCCCTCCTGTCGGTCGTCACCAGTGCCAACGTCGCCTGTGGCTTCCACGCCGGCGACCCCTCGGTGATGCGCCGCGTCTGCGACCTCGCCGCCGAGCGCTCAGTACGGATCGGGGCCCAGGTGTCCTACCGTGACCTGGCCGGCTTCGGACGGCGCGCCATGGACGTGCCCGGCGAGGAACTGGCGGCCGAGACGGCCTACCAGATCGGGGCACTGCGCGTCTTCGCCCAGGCGGCCGGGACCGACGTGGCGTACGTCAAACCGCACGGCGCGCTCTACAACCGTACCGTCCACGACGCCGACCAGGCCGCCGCCGTCGTGGCCGGAGTGAGCCTCGCGGGCGGCGGCCTGCCCGTGCTCGGCCTGCCCGGATCACACCTGCTCGCCGCCGCCGAGGCGGCCGGGCTCACCGCCGTGCCCGAGGCCTTCGCCGACCGCGCCTACACCCCCGAGGGCACGCTCGTGCCGCGCCGCCTGGCGAACTCCGTCATCACCGACGAGGACGCGGTGGTGCGACGCGCCCTGGCCTTCGCGGTGGACGGCGCGGTCCAGGCCGTGGACGGCACGACCGTCACGGTCGCCGCACGGTCCCTGTGCGTGCACGGCGACACCCCGGGCGCCGCCCTCATCGCGGCCCGGGTCCGCGCCGCCCTGGAGGCCGCCGGCGTCGAGGTCGGGTCCTTCGCATGACCGGCGAGCAGCCCCTGACCGTGCGCACGGCCGGACCCCACGCGCTCCTCGTCGACCTGCCCGACCCCGAACGGACCGCCGCCTTCCACGCCGAACTCCTGCGCCGGCGCGCGGCCGGAACCCTGCCGCCCGTCGAGGAGATAGTGCCGGGAGCGCGGACCGTTCTCCTGGACGGCGTACCGGACCCGCGGGCGCTGGCCCGCCGCCTGGCCCACTGGGACGTGCCCGCGCGGGCCGCGGACGACGGGGGTGTGGTGGAGATCCCCGTGCGCTACGACGGGCCCGACCTCGCCGACGTGGCCGCGCTGTGGGGGATCGGCGCCCACGAGGTCGCCGCCCGGCACTCCTCCTGCACCTTCCGCGTCGCCTTCTGCGGTTTCGCGCCCGGCTTCGGCTACCTCACCGGACTGCCCGCCGCCCTGCACGTGCCGCGCCGCGACACGCCCCGCACGCGGGTCCCGGCCGGCGCCGTCGGACTCGCCGGCCCCTACACCGCGGTGTACCCGAGGGCCACGCCGGGTGGCTGGCAGCTGATCGGCACCATGCCGGACCCCGCCCGGCTGTGGGACCTCGCACGGGACGAACCGGCGCTCCTCACCCCGGGCACCCGGGTGCGGTTCGTCACCGAGGACTGCGTCACAGACGACTGCGTCACCGGGAACGAGGCGGCATGAGCACCGAGATCACCGTCGTACGCCCCGGAGCCCTCACCACCGTGCAGGACGCCGGCCGGCGTGGCCACGCCCACCTGGGAGTCCCGCGCTCCGGCGCGCTGGACGCGCCCGCCATGGCACTCGCCAACCGGCTGCTCGGCAACGACCCCGACGCCGCCGTCCTGGAGACCACGGTGACCGGCTGCGCCCTGCGCCCCGACCACCACGTCACCGTCGTGGTCGGCGGCGCCCCCTGCCCGGTGACGGTCGACGGCCGGCCCGCCGCCTGGGGCACGCCGGTGCACGTGCCCGCGGGCGCGGTCCTCGACGCGGGCACCGTCACGGCGGGTGTGCGCTCGTACGTGGCCGTCGCCGGTGGCATCGCCGCGGAGCCGGTCCTCGGCAGCCGCTCGACGGACCTGCTCTCCGGGCTCGGCCCGGCGCCCCTGCGCGCCGGAGACGTCCTCCCCCTGGGCGCCCCCGCCGGGCGGCCGGCGCCGTCCGGTCCCGCCCCCTGGCCCGCGCCCCCCGCGGAACTGGTCCTGCCGCTGCGGCCGGGCCCCCGCGACGACTGGTTCACCGCCGCGGCACGGCGCACCCTCTTCTCGGCGACCTACCGCGTCTCCCCGCACAGCAACCGCGTCGGCCTGCGCACCGAGGGGCCGGCGCTCGAACGGGCGAGAGGCGGCGAACTGCCCAGCGAGGGCATGGTGCTCGGCGCGGTGCAGGTTCCGCCCGACGGCCGCCCGGTCGTCTTCCTGAACGACCATCCGACGACGGGCGGCTACCCCGTCATCGGAGTCGTCACGGACCGCGGCCTGGCGTCCGCCGCCCAGGCGCCGACCGGGACGCCGATCCGGTTCACCCCGGGGTGAGGGACTGACTCAGGTTCACCCGGGGCGAGGGACCGACTCAGGTCCCCGAGGGCGAGGGACTGGCGCTCACACCGGGGCGAGGGTCCGAGACGCGGCACGGAACAGGACGCGGCGGAGCCATGACGTTCGGTATGTTCCGTACCGTATGTCACGTCCGCTCCCGGTGGCGGAGGTTCCCGTACCGGCAGCAGCCGTCCGTCACAGGAAGCTGAAGCCATGCCCGTCCCGGTCGTCCTGTTCACCTCCGACCTGCGCCTGCACGACCATCCGCCGCTGCACGCCGCCCTCAGCTCCGCCGACGCTGTCGTCCCGCTGTTCGTGCGCGACCGGGCCGTGGCGGCGGCCGGGTTCGCCCCGCCCAACCGCAGCGCCTTCCTCGCGGACTGCCTGGCCGACCTCGACACCTCGTTGCGCGAGCGCGGCGGACGGCTCGTGGTGCGCGCCGGGGACGTCGCCGAAGAGGTGTGCCGCGTGGCCGCCGAGGCGGGCGCCGACGAGGTGCACCTGTCGGCAGCGCACAGCCGCTTCGCCATGCGCCGCGAGGAGCGGTTGCGGGCCGCCCTGGAGGCCGACGGCCGCCGTCTGCTCGTGCACGACGCGGTCACCGTGGCCGTACCGCCCGGCGAGGTGACCCCCGCGTCCTCCGACCACTTCGCGGTGTTCACCCCCTACTACCGGCGTTGGTCTCAGGCTCACCCGCGCGGCCTCGTGGCCGCCCCGCGCCGCGTTCGCGTCCCCGGCCACGTGCACGGCGAACGGCTGCCCGCGCGCGCCGACGTCACCGGCGTCTCGCCCGCCCTGCCGGCCGGCGGCGAGAGCGAGGGCCGGGGGCGGATGGCCGCCTACTGGCGGCGCGGACTGGACACCTATGCCGACACCCATGACGACCTGGCCGCCGACGCCACGTCCCGGCTCTCCGCCCACCTGCACTTCGGCACCCTGTCACCGGTGGAACTGGTCCACCGCGCCCGCCGCCGCGGCGGCCCGGGCGCCGAGGCGTTCGTACGGCAACTCGCCTGGCGCGACTTCCACCGCCAGGTCCTCGCCGCCCGCCCCGACACCGCCCACGCCGACTACCGCACCCGAGGCGATCACTGGCGCACGGAGCGCACCGCGCGGGCCGACATCGAGGCGTGGCGCGAGGGCGGCACCGGCTACCCGGTCATCGACGCGGCGATGCGGCAGCTGCGCCACGAGGGCTGGATGCCGGGCCGCGCGCGCCTTCTGACCGCGAGCTTCCTCACCAAGACCCTGTACGTCGACTGGCGCGTCGGCGCCGCCCACTTCCTGCACTGGCTGGTCGACGGCGACGTGGCCAACAACCAGCTCAACTGGCAGTGGATGGCCGGCACCGGCACCGACAGCCGGCCCAACCGCGTCCTCAACCCCGTCCTCCAGGCCAAGCGGTACGACCCCGACGGCAGCTACGTCCGCCGCTGGGTGCCCGAGCTCGCGGGCCTGGACGCCCGGACGGTGCACGAGCCCTGGAAGCTGTCCGGCCCCGACCGTGCCGCGCTCGACTACCCCGACCCGGTGGTGGAACTGGCCGAGGGGCTGGACCGCTTCCGGCGCTCCCGCGGCCGGCCGGAGCCGAGGACCGCGCCCCGCGGTTCATGAGAGGCCCGGTTGCCCGTCGGCACCGACGGCGCACGGCGCCGGGCGAGGCCGCAGAGGAGGCCGGCCAGGCCCGCCAGGGCCATGGCCGCACCGAGCCGGAACGCAGTGCGCGGCCTCCTCCGGGCGCCGCCCGGCGTACGGCCGAGCACGCCGGACACCACGCACTCTCGGCACACCGCAAGATCGCGTGGACGCAACGGCAATCCCGCGCATCCCCGAACCGCCGCGCCCGCTCTAGCGTGACGGAATGCCGTATCACTACCGCGTCACCGCACGCTCGCAGGCCAGGCCCGAGACCGTCTACACCGCCCTCGTCCGCGCGGCGACCTGGCCCGCGTGGTCGCCGATCGACTCCGCCGAGATCGAGGGCGGCGGCGACCCCGCGCGGCGCCAGGACGTCGGTGACACACGGATCTTCCGGACCGGCCGGGCCATCTCGCACGAACGCATCGTCGAGCTGGTCACCGACCGGCGCTTCGTCTACGACAACACGAGCGGCCCGTTCCGCTCCTACCGGGGGACCGTCGACCTCACCGACGCACCGCACGGCGGAACCGACATCACCTGGGCCGCCGCGTTCGAACCGAAGCTGCCCGGCTCGGGACGGCTGTGGCAGTGGTACCTGACCCGCTTCATGCGGCGGATGGCCGACGGCCTGGCCGGCTACGCCGACACGGCCTGCGACGGCGACACGGTCCGCTGAGAGCACCCGCGGGGCCCGCCGCCGGGTCACCCTCATGGCGACCCACGACCGTGGCCGTCCCCGTGCCCGCCCCGCACCCGTGCCGACGGCCGTCGGCCGACGAGCGCCGCCGGCCTGGCGCCGAAGGCGCCGCGTACGGCTCAGGCGCGGACGGTGACGGTCGCCAGGAAGCGGAGCAGGGTGTCCGCGACCGCTTCCGGGGCCTCCAGCGGCAGCAGGTGCCCGGCACCGGGGACGACGGTCATGGTCGCGTGCGGCACGCAGGGCAGCAGGCACTCGCGCAGCACACGGGGCGGCTCGACCCGGTCGTGCTCCCCGGCCAGCACGGCCACCGGAGCCTCGATGCGCCGGGCCTGCGCGGTGATGTCCTCGGCGATCCCGTGCAGCGGCCACTGCGTGCGGGCGTCCCCCGAGGCGGCGAGGCTGTCCCGGACGACAGCGTCCCGCGTCCGTCGCGGCAGGGCGACGGCGGTCAGCACATGGTCCAGGGCCTGGCCGACCGTCTCCGGTGAGTCGTAGGCGTGGGACAGGCCCTGCCGGTACTCCTCCGTCACGGCGGCGGCCGGCAGCGGGGGAGCGGGCGCGACCAGGACCAGCCCGGCCAGCCCCGAAGGCCGCCGGGCCGCGACCAGCTGGGCGACCTTCCCGCCCATCGAGTGCCCGACGAGGACGAAGGGACCCGCGACACACTCCTGGACCACCCGGAGCAGGTCGTCGGCGAGCCGGCCGAGGTGGTACGGACCCGGCAGCTCACGGGACGCGCCCCAGCCGCGCTGGTCGTAGCGGACCGTCGCCTGCTCGGGGGGCAGATGCCGGACGACCTCGTCCCACGTGGCCGCCGAGCCGCCCCAGTAGTGCGTGAACACCAGGGCGGTCCCGCCGTCACCGCCCCCGGTCCGCACCTTCAGGGAGCCGCCCGCCACGGCCACGGTCTTTGTAGTATTCGACATCTTCGCGTCTCTCCTCCATGTCGCGGCAGACCGGGCCGTCCCGTGGGACATACGCCGCCTGGGCCGTCCGACCTGCCTGTGGTCACGCGAACGACGCTACGTCGGCGGACCGAGCCGCCCTGCTGGAAAGAGACCGACCTCTTGTGGAAAACGGACACCCTGCCGTGCGGCAGCTGCGCTACCTCCCCGCCGTCGGGGCCGTCCACGGCGTGGAGGTCCTCAGTTTCGAAGCCCTGCGCAGAACGGACACCGCGCGGCGCCGCACCCGGCTGCAGCGCCCCGACTTCCACGTCCTCGCCCTGGTCACCGCGGGCAGCGGCAGCCACGAGGCGGACTTCCGCCGACATGAGCTGCGCGCGGGCAGCGTCGTGTGGATCAGACCGGGCGCGGTGCACCGCTGGAGCGACGTCGACCGCCTCGACGGCCCGCTCGTCCTCTTCCAGCCGGGGTTCCTGCCCGACCCCGGCCTGGAAGACGCGGACGTCACCGCGCCCGCCTGCTGGAACCTGTCGCCGCAGGCCCTTCCGCTGGCCGTGCTGGCCGCCGAGCACCTCGACCGCGAACACCGCGCGGCGGTGCGATCACCGCGCATGGCATCCGGCGCGCTGCTCGCCCACCTCCTGGCGGCACTGGTCCTGCGCGTACGCCCCGAGACGCCCCCACCGTCCCCCCGCGACACGACGGGGAGCCGGCCGCTCGGCGTCTTCCGCGCCTACCGCGCCGCCGTCGAGGAACACTTCACCCACTGGCACCAAGTGGCCGACTACGCCCGGGCCCTCGGCTACGACACCCGGACCCTCACCCGCGCGACCCGCGCCGCCACCGGAACCGGCGCCAAGGCATTCCTCGACCAGCGCGTCCTCCTCGAAGCCAAACGCCTGCTGGCCCACACCGATCTGCCGGTCGGCAGCTGCGCACACCGGCTCGGCTTTCGCGACACCGGCAACTTCACCACCTTCTTCCGCCGGCAGACCGGCGTGACACCCACGGCGTGGTCCTCCGGCCGCTCGGCGGGGACGCACACCTGACGGCGCGGAAGGTGGCACCGGCGTCACGCGGACGCGACCGGCGCGAGCCGGATGGGCGCGCGCATGCCCCGCACCGTGGGGAAATAACCCGCGTTCCGCGGGCGTGCGGCAAGGAAGCAAGGGCATCCGGTGGCCAGGAGGTCGATGACGATGGTTCCCTTGCTTCTTGTTCTTCTGCTCGCTCTGATCCTCTTCGGTGCCGGATTCGCACTGAAGGCGCTGTGGTGGATCGCGGTCATCGTGCTGGTGCTGTGGCTGCTGGGCTTCGTGGTCCGGCCCGCGGGCAGCGGCGGCCGGCGGGGCCGCTGGTACCGCTGGTAGCCGGTGGCGCGACAGCGGGACGCGCACGGCGGACGCACGGACGCAGTGGGGCCCGGCCTTCGACC
>NZ_JBHJUW010000120.1:0-27779 GCF_042268205.1 Streptomyces sp. NPDC056160 | reverse complement strand
GGGCCGGCGTGCGCGGCGCGGACTCGGCGGCACGGGTCGCCCGGGTCGCCCGTAACGCGCTGCCCGGCGCGCGCGGGCACTGGCGTTCCGGCACCCGCGCCCACCTGGCGCTGCGCGCCGCCGAGCCCGAGCGGGTGCGGCGGGCCGGCGGGACCGGGCACCTGGCCCGCCGGGTGGCCGTGGCGCTCGCCGAGCGGCCCGACGTGCTGTTCGCGTACTGGGACGAGGGACTGGCCCGGCTGGTGGTGACCGCGACGGAGGACGAGGCGGCCGAGCGGGTCGTGGACCACGCGGCCGACCTCGCCGCCCGGCACGGCCTGGTCCTCGAGGGCGGCGACCCCGACGAACCGACGCACCCGGCGGATCCCGCCGGGGTACGGGCGGCAGCCGCCACGCTGGCGGCCGACGCGCTCGGGATCGCCGTGGCCTTCACCGCGTCCTCGCTCCGCCTGCCGCCGTCGCCGCGCCTGGTGACCGCCGTCGTCACACTGCTGCGGGAGAACCCGCGCTTCCGCGCCTGGCTGCGGGCCCGGGTGGGCGACGCGTCCATGGACCTCCTGCTGGCCTGCGCCAACGCGGTCGCCCACGGCACCGGGCAGACGCCCACCGCGCTGGTGCTCGACGGCACCCTGCGCGCCTGCCAACTGGCGGAGACCGTGGCCCGCTCGGCGGCCTTCGACGCGGTGCACGACCAGTTGTGCTCGCCCGACCGGGTCAGTCTCGCCGCGGCCGGCGGACCGCCCCGCCCGCCGCTGCGCGTCTCGCCCGCCCAGGAGTACGCCAACCACGCCTCCGCGGGCAGCCTGGTCGGCGCGGCCGTGACCCTGCTGGTCAAGCACGACGCCGCCGAGGCGGCCGAGGCGGTGCTCGCGGGCTCGCCGAAGGCCGCGCGCTACGGACCCGCCGCCTTCCACGCGGTGCTCGGCGCGTCGCTGGCCCGCACCGGCGTGCTGGTCCGCGATCCGGAGCGGGTGCGGCAGTTGGAGATGGCGGGCACCGTCGTCCTGCATCCGAGCGCGCTGCGCACCCCGGAGGGGGAGGCGGACCCGTGGGCCGAACCCGTGCTGGACGCGGCCCGCCGGGCCGGGCTGCGGGTCGTGGTCGTCGACGACCCCGCCCTGGAGGACCTCACCGCGCTCGCCGACCAGGTCGTGGACGCCCGTCGCCCGCTGGACGACGTGGTGTACGGGCTGCGCGCGCAACAGGACGCGGGCGCGGTGCTGACGGTCGCGCGCGCCGGTTCGGCCGGCGACCACGGCGTGCTGCCGGGGCTGCGCGGAAGCGACATCGCCGTCGCCCTCACCGACCGCGACTCGGCCGTCTGCTGGGGCGCCGACATCCTGGCCCTGCACGGCCTGCCCGACGTGTGGCGGCTGCTGAGGGCGATCCCCGCCGCGCGTACGGTCGGCCGCCGGGCGCAGACCCTGGCCCGTTCCGGTGCCGCGCTGTCCGGGCTGCTCGTCGCCGTCGGCGAGTCCGGGAAGGGCCACGGGCGCCTCGCCGTCCTGCCCGGCCTGCGGCACGCGCCGGTCGACCTGAGCGCGGCCCTCGCCCTGATCTCGGGAACACGCGCCGCCCTCGGCGTGGTGGCGGCCCGCGCCCCGCACCCCCGCCCGCGCGTGCACTGGCACGAACTGCGCTCGGAGGAGGCCCGGGAACGGCTCGCCCACGAGGAGACGGCCGTCCCGACCCCGCTGCAAGCGGCCACCGCCCGGGTGCGCGGGGCGGCCCGCAACGCCACCCGGCACCCCGCGCTCGCCCCGGTCCGCTGGTCGTACGAGCTGGGCCGGGCCGTACGGGGCGAACTGCGGGACCCGCTCACGCCGGTACTCGCGGTCGGTTCGGCGGCCTCGGCCATCCTCGGCTCCGTCATGGACGCGCTGCTCGTGGTCGGCGCCCTCGACCTGAACGCGCTCGTCGGCGGCGTCCAGCGGCTGCGCGCGGAGCGGGCCCTGTCCGGGCTGCTCGCCGACCAGAAGCGCAAGGCGCGGCTCGCGCCCCCGCCCGCGGAGGCGCCGGCAGGCGGCACCCGCACCGTCGAGGCGGGCAAGCTGCGCCCCGGAGACGTGATCGAACTCAAAGGGGACGACGTGGTGCCCGCCGACGCCCGCCTGCTGTGGGAGGAGGGCCTGGAGGTCGACGAGTCCGCGCTGACCGGGGAGTCGTTGCCGGTGCAGAAGCAGACCGCGCCGACCCCGCACGCCGTCGTCGCCGACCGGCTCTGCATGGTCTTCGAGGGGACGACCGTGGTGGCCGGTCAGGCGCGTGCCGTCGTCGTGGACACCGGCGAGGGCACCGAGGCCTCCCGCGCCGTGCACCTCGCGGCCCGCACCCCGCCCGCCGCCGGAGTCCAGGCCCGGCTTCAGGAACTCACCCGCAAGGCACTGCCGTTGACGCTCTCCGGCGGAGCGGCGGTGACCGGCCTGGCGCTGCTGCGCGGCACGCCGGTGCGGGAGGCGGTCAGCGGGGGAGTGGCCGTCGCGGTGGCAGCCGTCCCCGAGGGGCTGCCGTTGGTGGCCACGGTGGCCCAGTTGGCGGCGGCCCGCCGGCTCAGCCGCGACGGCGTCCTGGTGCGCACCCCGCGCACACTGGAGGCGCTGGGCCGGATGGACACGATCTGCTTCGACAAGACGGGCACGCTCACCGAGAACCGGCTGCGGCTGGTGCGGATCTCCGACGCGGACGGCGACATCCACCCGGTGGCCGACGAGGCCGCCGCAGCCACGGTGCGCGCGGCGGCCCGGGCCTGCCCGCGCTCGAACGGCAATACGGACCGGCCGGTGCACGCCACCGACGAGGCGGTCCTGGACGCGGCGGGCCCCGACCCGGAGTGGACGCAGCTCGAAGGCCTCGACTTCGAGGCGGGCCGCGGGTACGCGGCGGCCGTCGGCCGCAGCGGGGACGGCCCGCGGGTCCTGGTGGTCAAGGGCGCCCCCGAGACGGTCCTGCCCGCCTGCCCGGGGCTGCCCGCCCACGCCTCCGGCGCGGCCCAGTCGCTGGCCGGTGCCGGGCTGCGGGTCCTCGCAGTGGCCCAACGGCGGCTCGGTGAGGGGGATCCGGAGGCGGACGTACTCGAACAGCCGCTGGGAGAGCTGGAGTTCACGGGGCTGCTGGCGCTGTCGGACGTGCCGCGCGAGACCTCGACGGCCCTGGTGCGCGGACTGCACGACGAGGGCGTACGGCCGGTGATGCTCACCGGCGACCATCCGCAGACCGCGCGGGCGATCGCCACCGAACTGGGCTGGCCGCAGGACACGGTGGTGGTCACCGGGGACGAACTGGCCGCCGCGGACCGCCACGCGCGGGCCCGGATGCTGCGGGACGCGGGCGTGGTCGCCCGGGTGGCGCCCGAGCAGAAGCTCCAGGTCGTGGAGGCGTTGCGGGACGCCGGCCGGGTGGTGGGCATGGTCGGCGACGGCGCCAACGACGCCGCCGCGATCCGCGCCGCCGACATCGGGGTGGGCATCAACGCGCGGGGTTCGGCCGCCGCCCGCAACGCCGCGGACATCGTCCTGACCGCCGACGACCTCACCGTGCTGATCGACGCCATCGGCGAGGGCCGCGCCCTGTGGCACAGCGTCGCGGACGCCATCGCCATCCTGATCGGCGGCAACGCGGGCGAGGTCGGCTTCGGCATCCTGGGCACGCTGCTGTCCGGCCGGGCGCCGCTGTCCACCCGTCAGATGCTCATGGTGAACCTGTTCACCGACCTCTTCCCGGCCATGGCGGTGGCGGTGACCCCCAAGGAGGACGCGGCACGGGCCGCCTCCCCCGAGGACGCGGCCGGCGGGGTGCTGGGGGAGCCGCTCGTCCGGCAGATCCGCCACCGGGCCCTGACCACCTGCCTCGGCGCGGTCACCGCCTGGCTGATCGGGCGCTTCACTCCGGGCACCGCGCGCCGCTCCGGCACGATGGCGCTGTGCGGAGTGGTCGGCACGCAGCTCGCCCAGACGCTGCTCGACCGCCGTGACAGCCCGCTGGTCCGGCTCACGGCCCTCGGCTCGGCCGCCGTCCTGGTCGCCGTGGTCCAGACGCCGGGCCCCAGCCGCCTCTTCGGCTGCACTCCGCTGGGACCGGTCGCCTGGGCCGGCGTCGCCGTGGCCATCGCCCTGGCCCTGGCGGGCCAACGGACGTTGCCCCGCCTGGAGGAGACGGTCGTGCGCCTGCTCCCGAAGGGCCGCGACGAGGGCCCCGGGCAAGGCCCCGAAGGAGACTGAGCCGTACGGGGCGTCCTGCCGACCGGCCGGCAGGACGCCACCCGTCCGGCCGGCCGGTGGACGCGCGTGGCTCAGACCGACCGGTGGTACTGGTCGGGCACGTGCACCGGGGCGTCCAGCTCGCGTGCGGCGTGGCGGGCCCAGGACGGGTTGCGCAGCAGCTCGCGGCCCACCAGCACCGCGTCCGCCTCGCCGTTGGCGATGATCTTCTCCGCCTGCCCGGTCTCGGTGATGAGCCCGACGGCGGCCACGGCCATGGGCGTCTCGGCCTTCACCCGGGCCGCGAACGGCACCTGGTAGCCCGGGCCCGTCGGGATGCGTACGGCGGGAGCGTTGCCGCCGGTGGAGACGTCGAGCAGGTCGATGCCGTGGGCGTGCAGCTCCGCCGCGAAGCGGACCGTTTCGTCGGCCGTCCAGCCGTCCGCCTCCAGCCAGTCGGTGGCGGAGATGCGGAAGAACAGCGGCTTGTCGTCCGGCCACACCGCGCGCACCGCGTCGACGACCTCCAGCGCGAAGCGCACCCGGTTCTCGTAGGAGCCGCCGTACGCGTCGGTGCGGTGGTTGGAGTGCGGCGACAAAAACTCGTGGATCAGGTAGCCGTGCGCGCCGTGGAGCTCGGCGATCTCGAAGCCGGCGGCGAGGGCACGGCGTGCCGCGTCGGTGAACTCGCCGACGATCCGCTGGAGCTCCTCGACGGTCAGCTCGTGCGGGACCGGGTGCCCCTCGTCGAAGGCCACCGCGCTCGGGGCGAGCGGCCGCCAGCCGTGCGCCTCGGGCCCGAGCGGCGCCCCGCCCTTCCACGGCCGGTCGGTGGAGGCCTTGCGCCCGCTGTGGGCGAGCTGGACCGCGGGCACCGTGCCCTGGCCGCGCAGGAAGTCCGTGATCCGCCGGAACGCCTCGACCTGGGTGTCGTTCCAGAGGCCGAGGTCGTACGGGGAGATCCGGCCCTCCGGCGAGACCGCGGTGGCCTCCACGACGATCAGGCCCGTTCCGCCGGTCGCCCTGGCCGCGTAGTGCGCGAAGTGCCAGTCGCCCGGCGCGCCCGCCGACGGGCCCTCGGGCGCCGCCGAGTACTGGCACATCGGGGGCATCCAGACCCGGTTGGGAATCGTCACGTCACGCAGGGTGTAGGGCTCGAAGAGCGCACTCACGGCGGGCTCCATTCGTCACGGGGACCGGGGGAACAGGCTTGTACGGTAACTCTCGTACTATGGTAGCTGTCAAACTACGATGAGGTTCGTAGAATGAGGCTTCCCGTACGAAGTGGAGCCGCCGTGACCGCCACCGCCCCCGTCCCCCCCGCCGGCAGCCGCGATCTCCCGCATCCCGAGCGGGAGGAGATCCGTCTGGAGTACGTGCTGCACGCGCTGTCCGAGCCCCTGCGGCTGCGGATCGTGCGCGAACTCGTCGCCGAGGGCGACGAGTTGTCGTGTTCGCACTTCGACCTGCCGGTCACCAAGTCGACCACCACGCACCACTTCCGCGTCCTGCGCGAGGCCGGCGTCGTCCGCCAGGTCTACCGGGGCACGGCCAAGATGAACGGCCTGCGCCGCGACGACCTCGACCACCTCTTCCCGGGCCTGCTCGACACCCTCCTCGACGCCGCGGCCCGCCAGGCCGCACGCCTCACGGAGGGCTGAGCCGACCCGCCCGCCACGGGGTCTACGGGACCGCCGTGCGCGCGGCGGCCCGCAGCGACGCCCAGTCGGGCAGCTTGACCACGCCCCGCCCGAGCGAGGCGCCCAGGTCCGCCTCCGCGCGCTCGATGGCCTGCCAGCCCGCCCACGGCACCGGCTCGAACCCCTCGGCACGCAGCGCGGCGACCGCGTCGCCCGGCACCGGCATCCGTACGAGCGCGGGCGCGTCCGCCAGCAGCGACGCCACCGTCTCCTTGGCGCACGGCCGGTTGGTGCCGATGACCCCCGTCGGACCCCGCTTGATCCAGCCGGCCACGTACTCACCGGGCGCGACCGCCCCGCCGCGCAGCACACGCCCCTGCCGGTGCGGCACGGTGCCCGAGACCGCGTCGAACGGCAGCCCGTCCAGCGGCACCCCCCGGTACCCCACCGACCGCAGCACCAGCTGCGCCGGCACGTCCTCGTGGCGCCCCGTCCCCGCCACACCGCCGTGCCCGTCCGGCACCGTCCGCTCGAACCGCACGGCCCCCACCCGGCCGCCCCTGCCGAGCAGCGCGACCGGCCGGAGGAAGAAGCGCAGCCGGATCCGGCGGGCCGCCCCCGTCGCGGGCCGGTCCGCCCAGCCGCGCAGCACCTCCACGTTGCGGCGCTGGGCGGCCGGCAGCGCCGACGGGTCGGCGTACGCCGGGTCCAGCGCGAGTTCGGCGGGGTCGACGACGAGGTCGGTGCCGGGCAGGGAGCCCAGCTCCCGCAGCTCCTTGGTGGTGAAACGGGCCTGCGAGGGGCCGCGCCGCCCCACCATGTGGATCTCCCGCACGCCGCTGGCGGCGAGCGCGGCCAGCGCGGCCTCGGGCATGTCGGTGGGGCTCAGCTCCGCCGTGCCCCGGGCCAGCATGCGGGTGACGTCCACGGCCACGTTGCCGACGCCGACGACCACGGCGCTGCGCGCGTCCCGCAGGAAGCCGCCGTACGCGGCGTCCGGATGGGCGCTGTACCAGGACACGAACTCGGTCGCCGACCAGCAGCCCGGCAGTTCCTCCCCGGGGACGCCGAGGTGGCGGTCGGTCGCGGCGCCCACGCAGTACACCACCGCGTGGTAAAGCTCCCGCAGCCGCTCGGCCGGCAGCCCGTCCGGGCCGCCGATCCGTACACCGCCCAGGAACCGGACCCGCTCGTGCTCCAGGACCGCGCGCAGGCTGTTCTGGAGGGACTTGATCTTCTCGTGGTCCGGTGCGACGCCGTACCGCACCAGACCGTACGGGCACGGCAGCCGGTCGAGGACGTCGACGCACACCGAGGCGTCCTGCTGGACGAGACCCTGAGCGGTGTAGCACCCGCTCGGCCCCGAGCCGACGACGGCGACACGCAGCACGGCGGAACCCCCTGACTGCGGCACGGCCGCAGGAGAGCGCTGAGGACTCCAGCATGGCACCCGGCGGTCGGACGGGGGAGGGTGACGCAGCCGGAGAGCGGCGTGTCGGGTCCGACTTGCCCCGCCTGCCGCGCCGGGACCACTCCGCCTGTCGCGCCCGGACCACTCCGCCTGCCGCGCCCGGGCCGCCCCGCCTGCCGCGCCCGGACCCCTCCCGCTGCCGCGCCGGGCTACTCCGGCTGCTGTGCCCGGTGGCGTCCCGTGGCGAAGAAACGGGAGACGTCCGTACCGCAGGAGCCGCCGCCCGGGCCCGGTTCCTGCG
Source organism: Streptomyces sp. NPDC056160 (assembly GCF_042268205.1). Taxonomy (NCBI): domain Bacteria; kingdom Bacillati; phylum Actinomycetota; class Actinomycetes; order Kitasatosporales; family Streptomycetaceae; genus Streptomyces; species Streptomyces sp. NPDC056160. The sequence continues at coordinate 20,231 of NZ_JBHJUW010000120.1, read as the reverse complement.
GATCCGGCGGGACGCCCAGTTCCCAGTCGAGGCGGTAGCGCTCGAACAGCTCCGCCCGCAGCAGCGGCACCGGCATCGGCGCTCCGGGGATCAGCGCCGCGTAGACGGCGCCCATCAGCAGGGCCCGCAGCATCGGGTAGTCGGCGTCCACGTCCGCCGAGCCGTGCCGGGCCACGGTGTCCCGCAGCAGATACGACAGACGCTGCTGTTCGGGGCACTGCACGAACCCCTCGGCCTGGAGGATCCCGGCCATGTGCTGGCGCATCAGCACGGGCCGGTCGCGGGCCAGGCCCAGGATCGCGTCGATGGCCCGCGCCATCCGCTCGGATCCGTCCTCGGTGCGCGGCTCGCCTTCCAGCGCCTCCTCCAGCGTGCGGTGCATGAGCCGGTGCACCGCGGACTGCACCAGCTGGCGCTTGCCGGGGAAGTAGTACGACACCAGGCCGCGCGCCGAACCCGCGCGGTCGGCGATGTCGCCGAGTGTCGTGGCGTCGTATCCGTGTTCGCCCACGAGTTCGACCGCCGCCTGGAGGAGCCGCTCCCGGGAACGCCGTCGCAACTCTTCATTGACCGAGGCGCTGCGCGGGGACATTCTGTAACTCCTGCGTTGACTGGCTGCCAGCCAACTATACTCAACGCGAGCAGGCCGGCCCCTTGGCGGGGTGTGGTCGTGCTGCCCGCCCGTCTCGGGCGACGCGGGGGATCGTCCGAGACGGGCACATCCACACCCCATTGGTTTCCTGAGGCTACTTCTCGGTGGCGGGCGCCGGCGTCCTTCCGGCGGCCGGCCTACTGCGTGCGGGCTGCGCCCGCCGGGCTCGTGCGTGCCCTGCCCGCCAGGTCGAGCACGGGCCGCAGCGCGTCCGGGCGTTCCGCGACCGGCAGGTGGTCCACGAAGTGCACCGCGCACCCCAGGGCCGCCGCACCGCCGTCGGCCGCGCGGCTGTCGCCCACCATCAGCACGTCCTCCGGCTCGGCGCCGACCGCCGCGCAGGCCCGCGCGAACAGCCGCGGATCCGGCTTCTGGATGCCGTGCTCGTACGACAGGACGTACGCGTCGACGTAGGTGTCCAGGCCGTGGGCGCGGAACACCGGGCGCAGGTCCCACCCGATGTTGCTCACCACGCCCACCGCCACGCCGCGTTCGCGCAGGGTGTGCAGCACCTCGGCGGCGTCGGGGTACGGGGCCCAGGCCCGCGGCGTCATGTGCCGGTCGTAGAGCGCGTCGTACAACGCCGGGTCGGGCAGCGCCACCCGGCGGGCCATGCCGGTGTAGGCGGCGCGGTGCTGTTCCGCGCTGCGGTCCCTGACGGCCCACAGCCCGGCCAGTTCGTCCGGCACCCGGACCGGCTCGGCACCGCCCGGCAGCGCCCCCGCCTCCTCCAGTCCGCGAGCGGCCTCGGCCAACTCCCGTTCACCGAGGGGCAGACCCGTCTCGTCCAGCACCGCCCGCAGCCAGGACTCGGCGGACTCGATGCGGAAGAGGGTTCCGGAGAAGTCGAAAAGAACGGCGGTCATGCGGCTGCTCATCACTCATCCCGCCCGTGGCGGCCAGCGGTCGCGGACGGTACAGGCCAGCGCCACCACGGTCGCCCCGAGCAGCCACCCGCCGAGGACGTCCGAGGGCCAGTGGACGCCCAGCCAGATACGGGTCAGGCCCACACCGGTCACCGAGGCAACGGCCAGCCCCAGGACGGCTCGCCGCACGCCGCGTCCGGCGCCGTACTGGTGGAGCAGCCGCAGGAGCAGGCCGCAGACCACCGTCGCGGTCATGGCGTGGCCCGAGGGGAAGGCGGCGTACGCGGCGGAGTCCACCGGATCGGGCCAGGCCGGCCGGGGCCGGTCGACCGCGGCCTTCAGGCCCTGTTGCAGCAGTGTGCCCAGCGCGCACGTGACCACGAGCCACACCGCTGTCCACCACCGCGCCCGCCGCACGAGCCACACCGCCACCACCGCGCACAGCAGACGCATGGTCAGGGGGTCCCACGCCCAGTCCGTCAGGACGCGGCACACGTGCGTGAGGCCCGGGGCGCCGACCGCCCGGCGGTGGGCCGCCCGGGCCACGGACTCGTCGAGAGCGGTCAGCGGGGACCACCGGAGGGCGACCAGGACCAGCAGGACCGTCGAACACAGCCCCAGTGCGAAGGCCGCCCGGAGCGCGGCGGTGTGTGCGGCGGGCGGACGGGGCGGAGCGGCGAGGGGTACGGGAGGCATGACGCGATCCTGGCCGCGCGACGGACGCCGAAACACCCGTGCCTGCCGTGGACCGCCCGGATCAGCGGGAGCGGGCCGCGGCCTCGGGGCCCGTCAGCCCAGCGCCCGCAGGCCGGGCACCAGCGTCACCAGCACCGGGACCACCGGCACGAGCGAGGCCACGGCCGTCAGCCGCACCCGGCGGGCCGCGGTGAGCCGGTCGGGCGCGGTGAGCAACCGGTGCACCCGGTGCGGCACATGGGCCTGGGGAGTGGGACAGGGGCCGAACACGCCCCGGTCCTCGTTCAGTTCGACCAGCGCGAGAGCAGTGGTGAGCCGGCCGAAACGGCGCGAGGCCATGTCGTCGGCGGCGAGTTCCACCAGGTGGTGCATCTCGTCGCGGAACGCGGCGAACACCGGCACCTGCGGGAAACCGTCCGCCAGCGCCGCCGAGCAGTGCAGCAGCCAGTCGTGGCGGGCCCGTGCGTGACCCTGCTCGTGCGCGAGGACCGCGTCCAGCTGCCGCCCCTTCAGCCGGCGCAGTGCGGCGGTGGTGACGACCAGCCGGGGCGCCGCGCCCGGCAGCCACCAGGCCTCCGGGCGCTCGTTCTCCAGGACGACCAGCCGCTCCGCACCCGCGTCCTCGCCGGGCAGCACAGGGGCGCGCACGAGCAGTTCGGCGCGCCGGCGCCGACGGCGCGCCCGTGCTCGTACGACCTCACGGACCAGCATCGCCGCACTCCACACCCCGCCGCAGGCGAGGGCCACCGCGGTCGTCGGCGCCCAGGCACCGGCCGCGCCCAGGGCGTACGCCTCCACCACCCCGCGCGGAGCCGTGGCGAACACGTGCCCGCGCACCTCCTGCCAGGCGGACGCGGCGCTGAGGGTCATCGACAGCGCGCAGCACAGCAGTACGGCGGCCACCACGCACTGCCACGCCCACAGGGCGACCACCGGTTCACGGTCCGGCCAGTCGGCCCGGGCGAGCAGCCGGGGCGCGACGACGGCGGTCAGCGCGCCGAGCAGCAACAGGACCGCGGGGACCATCATGCGAGCACCCTATGAGCGGACGGCCGCTCAGGGGTACGGCTCCGCGCGGCAAGTGACGCAGACCACGGCGCGGCCGGGCCCCGCGGCACGGCGTCTCACATGGTCAGCAGCATCGCCACCATCGCCATCCCCATCGACAGCCGGCAGGCCCGTGCCAGCTCCGGCCGGTCACCCCACCCGGGGTGGCCGCCGCCCGTGGCGACGGTGCCCTGAGTGCTCTGTGCGTCCTGCCTGCCCACCGGGGCCGGTACCAGCCGTGCGCCGGTCAGCAGGACGTACCCGGCGAAGTACAGCAGCAGGACGCCGGTGACCAGGGGGACGCCCGACCCGCCGTGCGCGTGGTGGTGGGTGCCGGGCGAGAGGGCCATCGACACGGACATGTAGACCATGGCGGACGCCCCCACCAGGTGGTGCAGGTGGTGGGGGCTGGTCCGCGCCCCCCACAGCGCGCGCACGGCCGCCGCGCCGAACACTCCCGCGTAGAGCGGCCAGGCCCAGGCGGGCTGGGTGAAGACCGCGGCGGGCACGGCCATGGCGGCCATCCCGAAGCCCATCAGCGCCTCCCCGCCCGCCGCGCGGCGCTGCTCCTCGACAGGGCTGCGCATCCGCAGCAGACAGTAGGCCCCGGTCGCCGCGCACAGCGCGACGAGCAGCCAGCCGGGCGAAGCCGGTCCGTGCACCCGCCCACCTCCCGCTCTCAGGTCCGGACCGCGGTTTCGGCGGCCTTCCGGTCGGTCAAGCGATGCCCGGCACAGACGGTGCGCACACGAGCGCAAGGAGGTACAGGGGGAGCGTGCACGGGAGCGCGGGCGGCGGGAGTCCCTTTACCGGCACTTACTTTACGAGTAAAACACCTGTTAAGGTTGTTTCCATGAGCAGTGCGACCCCCACCCCGACCCCCACGCCCCGGCCCGTCCGGCGCCTCCCGCTCATCGACGTGCTGCGGCTCGGCCGTCCCTCCGACATCTGGTTCAAACCCGCGCTCAGCTCGGTCGTCTCCGTGGCGCCGCCGAACCTCGCACTGCTCGCCCTCGGCAGGCTCGACCTCGCCATGTACACGATGGCCGGATCGCTCTGCGCCCTCTACGCCCACAACCGCCCCTACGCCGCCCGCGCCCGGGTCCTGGCCTGGGTGGCGCTCGGCATGCTCGGCGGCCTCGCCCTCTCCCTGGTCGCCGCCTCGCTCACCCGCGACACCGTCGTCCTGGTCGCCGTGGGGGCGCTCATGGCGGCGGCGCAGAAGGCCCTGTGCGACGCGACCCGGGTCGGCCCGCCCGCCAACGTCGTCCTCACCTTCATCAGCTCCGCCTCCCTGTTCGCCCCGCAGACCCTCGGACAGATACCGGGCCACCTGGCGCTGGCCACCGCGGCGGCGGCCTGGGCATGGCTGGTCGGCATGGCACCCGGCCTGCTGCGCCCGCACGGCCCCGAACGCCGGGCCACCGCGCAGGCGCTGAACGCCGCCGCCGCGTACGCCGCCACCGACGGCACCGGGGACGGCCACGCCCGCGCCCGCGCCGCCGCGGCGGCCGCCGTGCAGGCCGCCTGGCAGGCGCTGCCGTCGACCGGCTCCCGGTCCCGCTCCCGGCGCGCCCTGGCACGGCTCGTCATCCGCGCCGAGGTCGCCCTCGCCGCCCCCGCCGACGCGGACCCGCAGCGGCTGCGGACCTGGGCACGCGAGCTGTGCGGCAGCGGCCCGATCCCGCACACGGGCGAGACGGCGGCGGCCACCGAGGAGATCCTCGGCCTGGACGCCGAGGCCGACGCCCCGCACCGCTCCTGGTGGAGCCGGCTGGGCCCGCTCACCCCGATCGCCGTGCGCACCGCGCTCGGCTGCGCCCTCGCCGGGTACGCCTCCCTCGCCCTGGGCATCGGGCGCCCCTACTGGGCCCTGGTCACCGCGGCCTCCCTCTACCAGGCGAACGTCACCCTGACCTGGAGCCGTGGCGTCCAGCGCGTCGTCGGCAACCTGATCGGCGTCCTCGTCTTCGCCGCGATCACCCCGCTGGCCCACACCAGCGGCGTGGCCCTCGTCCTCGCCTGCGTGGCCCTCAACTTCGGGGCCGAGGCGCTGATGGGTCGCAACTACTGGCTCGGCAGCATCTGCGTGACCCCCATGGCGCTGCTCGTCACCGAGTTCGCCGGCCGGCACCCGGCGGGCGAGCTGATGACCGAGCGGGCCGTGGACACCGTCGTCGGCGCGCTGGTCGGCTTCCTGGCCGCCGTGGCCGTCACCAACCGCCGGGCGGGGGACCGCATCGGACACGCCCTGGCCGCGGTCGACCGGACCCGCGAGCGGGCCGCGCGCCTGCTCGCCGAACCGCGGCCCGAGCCGGCCGCACTGGAGTCCGCCCGCCGGAGCCTGGCCGCCGCGCTGGTCGACCTGCGCGCCACCGTCGACGCCGCGTCCGGCGAGTGGTGGCAACGTGCCCTGCCGCAGGAGCGGGTCGTGCTCACCGAGCAGTCCGCACACCGTACGCTCGCGGCGACGGTACGACGCCTGGGACTGCACACCCCGGCGGCGAGCACGGGCAGGACGACGGAGGACGCGCGGCCATGACGGCGAGCAACGGACGACCGGCACCCACGGAAGCGGGCCCCGGGGAGATGCCCCACGGGCCCGGCCGGGCAGACCTCTCCGGGCCGTCCGGCAGCACGGAGCCGTCCCCGGCCGGGGCCTTTGCGCCTGCGGCGGAAGGCCCCCGCGAGGCGGGCCGGGGCGCCGCCCAGGACGACACCGTCGCCGGTGTCGTCCGGCAGTGGCAGGCGGTCCACCCGGAACTGGACACCGCGCCGATGGAGATCATCGGCCGCATCAACCGGTGTTCCGCCCTCCTCCAGCAGGCGGAGGACGCGCCCCTGCGCCGGGCCGGGCTCAGCCGGCCCGAGTTCGATCTGCTCGGCGCGCTGCGGCGGACCGGGCACGAACTGACCCCGAGCGAGCTGGCCCGCGAGACCTTCTCCTCGGGAGCCGCCGTGACCAAGCGGCTCAAGCAGCTCACCGAACGCGGCCTGGTGGAGCGGCGCGGCGACACCCGTGACCGCCGCGTGGCCCATCTCCGCCTCACGGAGGCGGGCCGCGACCTGGTCGACGGTCTCCTGCCGGACCAGCTGGCCTACGAGAGGACCGTGCTCGCCGGTCTGGACGGCGCCGGGCGCGGCGATCTGGCCGCGCTGCTGGGCGACCTGCTCACCCGCCTGGAGGGCCGCCCCGGCGCCGCGCGGTTCTGAGGTCCGCCGAGGTCGCTGCGTACGGGTCCGCCGGGGCCCCGGCTCCCGGCCGGCGGCCTCAGTCCTCCTCGCCGGGCTGGTAGACGCCGAAGGCCGCGCCCTGCGGGTCGCGCAGCACCGCGATGCGGGGGCCGTGCGCGACGGAGACGGGCTCCTGGAGGGTCCTGGCCCCGGCGCGGTCCGCCACCTCCGCCGTCCCGTCGAGGTCCTCGACCGCGAAATAGGGCAGCCAGTGCGGCGGCACATCGGCCGGGAAGCGCTCGTGCAGAGCGGTGACGCCCCCGAAGTCCATGCCGTGCATACCCCACTGCGTGTACCACTCCGAGGCGTTGACGCTCCAGCCGAACACGGTGGTGTAGAAGTCCCGGGCCCGCTTGACGTCGCGGGTCGCCAGCTCCACCCAGCCGAGGGCTCCGGGCCGGTTGAACACCCCGGCGCCGGCGAACTCCTTGGCCTGCCAGATCTGGAAGGCCGCACCGGACGGGTCGAGCGCCACCGTCCGGCGGCCCTCGTCGAAGATGTCCATGGGGCCCCGGATCACGGTCCCGCCCGCCTGCGCCACCTTGTTCGTGGCCGCGTCGGCGTCGGCGACGGCGAACGAGACGTTCCAGGCGACCGGCTGGGTGGGCCGGTACAGCGGGCCGAGCCCGGCGACCGCCGCGTCCCCCAGGCGCACGACGGTGTAGCCGCGCAGCTCCGGCCGGGGGTCCGGCGCGTCGCAGTGCCAGCCGAAAACCTCCCCGTAGAACCGCTTGGCCGCCTCCAGATCGCTGGTCCCCAGCTCCGCCCAGCAGGGGCCGCCGATCACCGGCTTGTCGAACTCCATGGCACTCCTCCGGGAAGGCTCGCCCCCACCACCTGAACGCTATCCCCGGTCACCGACGGTGGCCAGCGGGACTCGTACGGCCGGGAACGGTCAGATGCCCGGCCGGTGGCGCAGCGGGTGCTCCGCGGGGACCTCGACGAGTACGAGCGGGATGCCGTCCGGATCGGCGATCCACATCTCGATCAGCCCCCACGGTTCGCGCACCGGCGGGCGCACGATATCGACGCCCGCGCCCCGCAGCTCCGCGTGGGCGGCGGCCAGGTCCTCGACCTGGAGCCACAGCCGGACGCCGGCGGAGTGCGGAGCCTCGGAGCGGCCGGACAGTTCCAGGAAGCCGCCCCCGAGGAAGTAGACGGTGCCGCGCTCGACGCCCGTGCCGAACTCACGGTAGACGGGCAGCCGCAGTCGTTCGCCGTAGAAGGCGCGGGAACGTTCGGGGTCCGTGGGCCGGATCAGCGTCCGGCTGCTGAGTACGTGCACCATGCGCGGGAGCTTAGGCCGTGTCCGGCAGGGTTTACCCTCGTTGCTGCCCGCCGCGCCCGAGATCCGAGAGGCCTTCTCCATGGACACCGCCGCCACCGCACCGGTCTTCCGCGATGCCACCGATGCCGACACCGAGGCCCTGGTGGCGCTGATCGAGTCGGCGTACCGCGGCGATGCCAGCCGCGCGGGGTGGACCACCGAGGCGGACATCCTGCACGGGCAGCGCACCGACCCCGAGGGCGTGCTGGCCGTGATCAAGTCCCCGGACAGCAGGCTGCTCACCGTCGAGCTCGACGGCCGCGTGGTCGCCTGCTGCCAGCTCGAACACCGGGGCGACCACGCCTACTTCGGCATGTTCGCGGTCAGCCCCGCCCTCCAGGGCGCGGGCCTGGGAAAGGCGATCATCGCGGAGGCGGAGCGACAGGCCCGCCAGGGGTGGGGCGCCACCGAGATGCACATGACGGTGATCTCCGTGCGCGCGGACCTGATCGCCTGGTACGAGCGGCGCGGCTACCGCCGTACGGGGGAGACGAGCCCCTTCCCGTACGGCGACGAGCGCTTCGGCGTCCCGCAGCGCGACGACCTCGAGTTCGAGCTGCTGGTCAAGCCGCTCGGGTAGGGGCGCCGCGTCCGGGGGCCGCCGCTCAGGCGGTGAAGCGGCCGGTGCGTCTGATCTCCGGGTAGTCGGTGGTGGCACCGTCCAGTTCCAGGGCGCGGACCAGCCGCAGGTGGTCCAGGGTGTTCACCACCCAGCCGATGATCCGCAGGTCCGCCGCGCGCGCGTGCTCGACGATCTCCAGCGTGAGCCTGCGGATGTCGAGCACGAGGGTGCCCGCGCCGGCCGCGGTGGCGCGCTCGACGACCTCGGTGCCGTAGTGGTCGGCGACCAGCGCGGTACGGACGCCGGGGACCAGGCGGGCGATCTCGGTGAGCGCGTCGTCGTGGAAGGACAGCACCTCCACCCGGGCGACGAGGTCGCGGCGGCGCATCACCTCGGCCAGCGCCTTCGCCGCCGCCACGTCCTTGATCTCGGCGTGCAGGGGCGTCCGCACGGCGTCCAGGACCTCCTCGAAGACGGGGACCCGCTCACCTCGGCCCGCGTCGAGCGTGCGCAGCTCGGCGAGCGTCTTGTCGGCGACGGGACCGCTGCCGTCGGTCGTGCGGTCCACCTCGGCGTCGTGCATGACGACGAGCGCGCCGTCCTTGCTCAGGTGCAGGTCGAGTTCGATGGCGTCCAGGCCGGCCTGCTGGGCCGCCACGAACGAACGGAGGGTGTTCTCGGGCTCGACACCCATGACTCCGCGGTGACCGATGGTAAGGAAGTTCAAGGTTCAACTCGCTTCCGTCGACGGCGGCTCGGCACGCCCGCGGACCTCGAGGGACCTCGTCGTCCACGCGGCAGGGCCGCAGCCTAACGGGCCGCAGTCGGGTTGAACCCGTGCGTACACGGGGCAGTGGGGTGACGGCCGGGCGGCAGTGGGGCCGTGGCCGCCGGGGTGGTCACTCCTGCGTGGGCGAGTCCCCCGGGCGTTGACCGAGAGACCGGTCCGCCGTCCGCCCGCGCTCGAAGAGGCCGGAAACCGCCCCGGCGCCCCCGCAGGCCGTGTCACCCGATTGGCCTAGGGAGAGTGGCCGCCATGCGGGTGTCAGGCAGGAAAATGACCGGTGAAGAAGCGTGGCGGCAGGATATTTTCCTGAGAGCACCCTTGCTGGAAGAAAGCTCATATGTATACGGTCTACATACGCGAGCTTCTCCCGTGGAGGATGGGTCATGACGGAAATTCTTGTGCAGGTGGGTACGGAGGGGCAGGTTCCTCCGGTGAGCAGGGTGGTTGAGCACCCGGCGTGGCCCGTGCTCAAGGATGCCGTGGAGCAGATCCGGCCATGGCAGTCGAAGGACGGCTCCATCGACTTCGCGGCCGAGGGCGCGCCCTCCCGCGAGGACGCCGACGCCGCCGTGCGCCGAGTGGCCGACGCCGTCGCGGAGCTGTCCCCGCTGCTGCCGCACGACGCCGCCTACCACCAGGCGCTCGTGGCGGACCTGCGCCGCTGGTCCGACGGCGGCTTCCAGGTCCCGGACTTCCTCGACTCGCTGCTGGCCTTCCAGCCCGCCGCCCACCGCGCGGACGGACTCCAGCACCTGGTCGTCTTCCCGATGTACACGCAGAACGGCAACCCGGACCGCAACCTGGAGGCGGTCGTGCTGCGCATGGTCTGGCCCGAGTGGCTGGCCGAGCTGGAGCGCACCCGCTACGACAACCCGCTCTTCTGCGGCATCACCTTCGAGGACTTCACGGCCGGCTACGACACCAACTCCGCCGTGCTCTTCCCGGAGACCATCGCCGTGCGCGAGGCGCCGGAACGATTCTCCTGGGGCGGCATCTTCTGCGACCGCGAGGCCGCCCGCTTCCGCCGGGTGACCGCCGCCGCAGTCGACCTCCTGGGCCTGCGCCTGCCCGAGGACATCGCAACCATGGTCCACGACCAGAGGCGCTGCGAGGAGGCGTTCGTGCTGTGGGACATGGTCCACGATCGCACCCACAGCCACGGCGACCTGCCGTTCGACCCGTTCATGATCAAGCAGCGCCAGCCGTTCTGGATGTACGGCCTGGAGGAGCTGCGCTGCGACCTCACCGCCTTCAAGGAGGCCGTGAAGCTGGAGCGGGACGGCGTCTCCCAGGCCCGTGACGTGCAGTACGCGGTGCTCTTCGACCGGATGTTCCGCTTCCCGGTCACCGGCGAGCGCGTGCGCAACTACGACGGCCTCGGCGGCCAGCTGCTCTTCGCCTACCTGCACAAGAACGACGTGGTGCGCTGGACGGACAACAAGCTCGCCATCGACTGGGAGCGCGCCCCGCAGGTCACCAACCAGCTGTGCGCCGAGATCGAGAAGCTCTACCGCGACGGCATCGACCGCCCGAAGCTGGTGCACTGGTTCGCCGGGTACGAGCTGGTCGCCCGCTACCTCGCCCCGCACCCCGGCTCCAAGTGGGCCAAGGGCCCCGACGCCCTGGACCTGACCCTGCCGCCGCGCAAGCTGGTCGATGACGTGCTTCCGGACGAGTTTCCGCTCAGCATGTTCTACGAGGCACTGTCCAAGAAGCTGAAGAACGTGATCGCCTCCACCAAGGGCATCACGGCCGACAGCGCCGAGCAGGTCGCCGCGTGAGCGACCGGATCCAGAACACAGCTGCTACGGAGGCGAGGAACATGGCGGGGAACGGGGCTCTCAGCGGTGCGGTGATCGCGGTGGCCGGCGCGGGCGGACCCGCCGGCCGGGCGACACTGCTCAGGCTCGCCGAGGCGGGCGCGACCGTCGTCGGTGCGGACAACGACCCGCAGCGGCTCTCCGAGGCCGTGGACGCGGCCCGCTACGCGTCCGGCGGCGCGAGCGTCACCGGGGACACCGTCGATCTGCTCGACCTCCAGTCCACCCGGGACTGGGCCTCGCACGTCGAGAAGGACTTCGGACGCGTCGACGGCCTGGTCCACCTCGTCGGCGGCTGGCGGGGCAGCGAGACGTTCACCAAGACCAGCCTGGACGACTGGGACTTCCTGGAGCTGCTGCTCGTCAAGACCGTGCAGCACACCTCCCTGGCCTTCCACGAGGCGCTCCAGCGCAGCGACCGCGGCCGGTACGTGCTGATCAGCGCCGCGGGCGCCAGCAAGCCCACGGCCGGCAACGCCGCGTACTCCGCCGCCAAGGCGGCCGCCGAGGCCTGGACGCTGGCCATGGCGGACTACTTCCGCAAGGCCGGGAAGGCCGAGGGCGCCGAGGGGCCCACGTCGGCGGCTGCGATCCTGGTGGTGAAGGCGTTGGTGCACGACGCGATGCGCGCCGACCGACCCAACGCGAAGTTCGCGGGTTTCACGGACGTCAAGGACCTGGCCGAGGCCATCGAAGGCGTCTGGAGCGAGCCCGCCCAGGAAGTGAACGGAAAGCGTCTGTGGCTGACCGAGCAGCCGTGAACCCTGCCAAGACCGATGCGCACCGCCACCACGACCCGCAGGTGCGCGGCTTCGCCAGCGACAACTACGCCGGCGTCCACCCGGAGGTGCTCGCCGCCCTGGCCCTGGCCAACGGCGGTCACCAGGTCTCCTACGGCGAGGACGAGTACACCGACCACCTCCAGCGGATCGTCCGCAGCCACTTCGGCGCGAGCGCCGAGGCGTTCCCGGTGTTCAACGGCACCGGCGCCAACGTCGTCGCGCTGCAGGCCGTCACCGACCGCTGGGGTGCGGTGATCTGCGCCGAGAGCGCGCACATCAACGTCGACGAGGGCGGCGCGCCCGAGCGCATGGGCGGCCTGAAGCTGCACACGGTGCCCACGTCGGACGGCAAGCTCACCCCCGAGCTGATCGACCGGCAGGCGTTCGGGTGGGAGGACGAGCACCGCGCGATGCCGCAGGTCGTCTCGATCACCCAGAGCACGGAGCTGGGCACGCTCTACACGCCCGAGGAGATCCGCGCGATCTGCGAGCACGCCCACGGCCACGGCATGAGGGTGCACCTGGACGGGTCCCGGATAGCCAACGCCGCCGCCTCCCTGGACGTCCCCATGCGGACCTTCACCAACGCGGTCGGCGTCGACATCCTCTCCCTGGGCGGGACGAAGAACGGTGCCATGTTCGGTGAGGCCGTCGTCGTCCTGAACCAGGACGCCGTGCGCCACATGAAGCACATCCGCAAGATGAGCATGCAGCTCGCCTCCAAGATGCGCTTCGTCTCGGTGCAGCTGGAGGCGCTGCTCGCCAAGGACCTGTGGCTGCGCAACGCCCGGCACGCCAACGAGATGGCCCAGCGGCTGGCCGAGGGCGTGCGGGCCGTGCACGGCGTGGAGATCTGCTACCCGGTCCAGGCCAACGGTGTCTTCGCCAAGCTGCCGCACGCGGTGAGCGAGCGCCTGCAGAAGCGGTTCCGCTTCTACTTCTGGAACGAGACCGAGGGGGTCGTGCGCTGGATGTGCTCGTACGACACCACGGAGGACGACGTGGACGCGTTCGTGGCGGCGCTGAAGGAGGAGATGGCCCGGGCCTAGCTCCAACGGGCGGCGAGCGTGCATAGTTATGCGATCATTCGGAAAGTCATTGACTGCCGAGTGATCGCATTCCTATGCTCTGCAGCCATGGAGCTGACCCAGCACACCCCTGACCTGTCCGCCTATCTGGCCGCCGACGAGGCGATCGACCACGAGCATCTCGTCGTTCGCGAGATCGCCGCCCAGCTGGCCGAAGGGGTGGCCGACTCGTATGCCTATGCGCGATCCGCCTATGAGTTCGTGCGCGACACCATCCCGCACTCACAGGACTCGGGTGACCCGCGCGTCACCTGGCGGGCCTCCGACGTCCTGCTGCGGCGCACCGGCATCTGCCATGCCAAGGCCCATGCCCTCGCCGCCCTGCTGCGGGCCGAGGACATCCCCACTGCACTGTGCTACCAGCGGCTGGCCTGGGATGACGGTGACGGATACGCGCTGCACGGCCTGGTGGCCGTACGGTTCAACGGCGCCTGGCACCGGCAGGACCCGCGCGGCAACAAGCCGGGGGTGGACGCCCGGTTCTCCCTCGCGGGGGAGCGGCTGGCCTTCGTGCCGGACCGGCAGTCGAATGAGATGGACTACCCGGTACTGTACGCTGAACCGCATCCGGCGGTTCTGAGCGCGCTGAAGGGCGCCCCCGACCGGACGGCGCTGTCCAAGGCGCTCCCCACCGAACTCTGACGTGCCAGACGGAGAGACCATGACGCTCACACTCACCGTGTCCGACGAGGTGCGCGCGCTGGCGCCCGGCTTCACCCACGTGGCCGTCGAGGCACACGACCTCGTCAACGGCCCCAGCACCAGGGCCAGTGCCGCACTCCTCGACGACGCGGCCCTGCGTCTGGCCCGGCGCCTGGACGGGCGCGCCCCGCACGAGGACCCGCACATGGCCGCCTGGCGCGAGACCTACACGGCGTTCGGGTCCAAGCCGTCGCGGACGCGCAACTCGGCCGAGGCGCTGGCCAAGCGCGCCCTGTCCGACGCCGGGCTGCCCCGCGTCAACGTCCTCGTCGACCTCTACAACGCGATCAGCGTCGCCCACCTGATCCCCGTCGGCGGTGAGGACCTCGACCGGATCCAGGGGGCCATGAGCCTGGTGCGCGCCGGTGGTGAGGAGGAGTTCGTGACCGTCGCGGGCGGCGAGGAGGTCGTCGAACACCCCGACGCCGGCGAAGTGGTGTGGCGCGACGGGGCAGGCGTCACCTGCCGCCGCTGGAACTGGCGCCAGGGTCCGCGCACCCGCCTCACCGAACGGACCACCTCGGGCGTCTTCCTGCTGGAGAGCCTGGCGCCGATGCCCGTGCCCGACGTCGTCCGGGCCGCGGGCGAACTCGCCGAGCTGCTGGAGAAGTTCAGCCCGGGTGCGCGGATCGCCGTACGGGAGCCGCAGCCCGCGCGCTGAGCCTCAGGGGCGGCGGTACTGGTCGCTCATGGTCGGCGTGGTGTTGTGCATCGACAGGGCGCTGTAGGAGGACCGGTCCCGCTGGGCCTGGATACGGCCGGCCTGCTCGATGAGGAGACCTTCCGCGTTCTGCGTGGCGCCGTTGCGGCGGCGCAGGAGCACGGCGATCAGCCACGCGGCGACGGCGCCGAACAGCCCGAACATGACGGCGAGTGAAACCATGGAGATCCCCCGTCTCCTCGCGCGCGCACCGACCGGACGGCGGCCGCGCACCGGACGCCCCCGGTGAATCGGCGGACCGTCAGTTTAGTGCGCCGGGCACCCAAGGGGCCAGTGATCACGCGTCAGGTCAGTGCGCGGCGGCCGTGCGCAACTGCTCCGGAGTGGGCGCCGTGCCGCCCAGGTGCGCGGGCATCCACCAGGTGTCCTCCGGGTTCCTCGGGCGGACCGGGTAGGCACGCTGGGCGGCCTCCAGCAGTTCCTGGACGCGCTCGCGCAGCCGACGGGTGATGGCACCCGCGTACTGGTCGCGCGGTGCGTCGACGGCCTCGCCCACGCGGACCGTGACGGGGGTGTGGCTGCGCCTGAAGTTGCGCGGGTGCCCCTTGGTCCACAGCCGCTGCGTGCCCCAGACCGCCATCGGGATCAGCGGCACCCCCGCATCCTGCGCCAGCCGGGCGGCGCCCGACTTGAAGGCCTTGAGGGTGAAGGACTCCGAGATCGTGGCCTCGGGGAAGACCCCGATCACCTCTCCGGAGCGCAGCGAGTCCAGTGCGTGCGCGTAGGCCGCCTCGCCCTGGGAGCGGTCCACCGGGATGTGCTTCATGCCGCGCATCAGCGGACCCGAGATCCGGTGCCGGAAGACCGACTCCTTCGCCATGAAACGCACCAGGCGCTTCTGCGGCAGGGCCGCCAGGCCGTTGAAGATGAAGTCCAGATAGCTGATGTGATTGCTCACCAGCACGGCGCCGCCCTGGCGCGGGATGTTCTCCGACCCCCGGCAGTCGATCTTGAGGTCCCACACCTTGAACATGGTGCGGGCGAAACCGATGACGGGACGGTAGACGAACTCGGCCATGGGCGGGGCGGACCCTTCTGTCTGCCAGGGAAGGGGGGACTCCCGGCGGAAGTTACGCTGCCGTAGGTTTACGGCACGTCGCAGATCGTGCCCCAAGAACGGCCGGGGAGCCAGTCCGCGTGCCCGTCCCCGGCGAGATCCTCGTCACGTCACTCCGTCGGCCCGCGTACCCCGCGGGCGCCCGGGAATCCCGGCGCGCCCGCGCGCGCTGAAGCGGTGCGGGGCCGGACGACGGCGGTCGACGGCGGCGACGACACGACGGAACGGGAGAACAGGGATGCGCGGACAGGACGCGGGCGAACGGCTGAGCGCGGCCGAGTTGGGCCGGGAGCTGGGCGAACGCGCCACGCTGGTGCAGTTCTCCACCGCCTTCTGCGCACCCTGCCGGGCGACCCGCCGGGTCCTCGGCGAGGTGACCCGCATGGTCCCCGGCGTCGCCCACGTCGAGATCGACGCCGAGGACCGCCTGGAACTCGTGCGCGCACTGGGCGTCCTGAAGACCCCGACCGTGCTGGTCCTCGACGCGGACGGACGGATCGTGCGGCGCGCCACCGGGCAGCCCCGCACCGCGGACGTCATCGCGGCGCTGGGCGAGGCCGTGTGAGGACCGCCCGCGCGACCGTGAGCCATGTCCCATGTTCCGGGACCCACTTGACTGCACCCGCCACCTATCGTCAGCCTGACCGTATGCCTTGGGAACTCCTGCTCTCCGGGCGGGCACGCCAGGGGACGGCACTTCTCGCCCGCGCCGTGAGCGCGCGCTGTCCGGGCTGTTGAGCAGCCACGGTTCCCGCGCGTCCCACCAGCAGAAGGACAGCTCCATGACGGCCCCGTCCGACCTCGTCACCCCCACCGCCTTCCAGCCCGCCTCTCCCGGGCTGCTGCGCTCCGTCTTCCGGCGGCACGCGGCGGGCGTGGCGGTGATCACCGCGCGCGGTGCGCGGGGGCCGGTCGGCTTCACCGCCACGTCCCTGACCTCCGTCTGCGCCGAACCCCCGATGATCTCCTTCGGCGTCGGGACGGGCGCCTCCAGCTGGCCGGCGATCTCGCGGACCGAGCATCTGGGCATCCACCTGCTCGGCGAGCACCAGGAGGAACTGGCCGCCACGTTCGCCCGCAGCGGCGCCGACCGCTTCGCGGCGCCCACCGCCTGGCGCGACGGCCCGCAGGGTGTGCCGCTGCTCGACGGGGTGCTCGCGTGGCTGGTCTGCCGGGTCGTGGCCCGGGTCCCGGCGGGCGACCACCGCATCGTCGTCGCCGAGGCCGTCGGCGGCGACTCCACGGGCGCCGGGCGTCCCCTGCTCTACCACGAGGGCCGTTTCAACGCCCTGCGCGACTGAGTCACGGGCCGCTTCGGCCCCCTCGGCGGCCCCCGCCCCGCCCTCTCTGCGGAACCGTCGAATTCCGGTTACGCTGCGTTGCGAAGGTCACAGTTCAAAGCGCTTGCTTAGCGGGAAGGAACTGGGTGTACTGACGAGTAATATCTCGCTCGGAGCGCGGGGTCGCCCCGACCGGGATCGGCCGCTTCAGGCGCCTATGCTGCCTGCAAGAAGGCAGCCCAGAAATGACGATGCAGTAGGAGAGCCGGCGTGAGCTTGAGGATCGTTGTCACTGTGAAGTACGTGCCCGACGCCACTGGCGACCGGCACTTCGCCGATGACCTGACCGTCGACCGGGACGACGTGGACGGTCTGCTCTCCGAGCTGGACGAGTATGCCGTGGAGCAGGCCCTCCAGATCGCGGAGAACGCCGACGACGCCGAGGTCACCGTGCTGACGGTCGGCCCGGAGGACGCGAAGGACGCGCTGCGCAAGGCGCTGTCGATGGGCGCGGACAAGGCGGTCCACGTCGAGGACGACGACCTGCACGGAACCGACGCCATCGGGACCTCCCTGGTGCTGGCCAAGGCGGTGGAGAAGGCCGGCTACGACCTGGTGATCTCGGGCATGGCCTCCACCGACGGCACGATGGGCGTGGTGCCGGCGCTGCTGGCCGAGCGCCTGGGCGTCCCGCAGGTGACGCTGCTGTCCGAGGTCTCGGTCGAGGACGGGACCGTGAAGGGCCGCCGTGACGGTGACACGGCCTCGGAGCAGCTCGAAGCGGCGCTGCCGGCGGTGGTGTCGGTGACCGACCAGTCGGGCGAGGCGCGTTACCCCTCCTTCAAGGGGATCATGGCGGCGAAGAAGAAGCCGGTCGAGTCCTGGGACCTGTCGGACCTCGGCATCGAGGCCGACGAGGTCGGCTCGGCGGGCGCGTACACGGTGGTGGAGTCGGCGGCGGAGCGCCCCGCGCGGACCGCGGGCAAGATCGTCAAGGACGAGGGCGAGGGCGGCAGGCAGCTCGCCGAGTTCCTCGCGGGCCAGAAGTTCATCTGAGCCCGGCCTCCGCTGTCCCCTTCCTCATACGTCGCAAGCAGGAGAGAAGAAGTCCCATGGCTGAAGTCCTCGTCTACGTCGATCACGTGGACGGTGCCGTCCGCAAGCCCACCCTGGAGCTGCTGACCCTGGCCCGCCGTATCGGCGAGCCGGTCGCCGTCGCCCTCGGGGCCGGCGCCGCCGACACCGCCGCCGCCCTCGCCGAGCACGGCGCGACCCGCGTCCTGACCGACGAGGCCGCCGAGTACGCCGAGTACCTGGTGGTCCCGAAGGTGGACGCGCTGCAGGCCGCCGTCGCGCAGGTCTCCCCGGCCGCCGTCCTGGTCCCCTCCTCCACGGAGGGCAAGGAGATCGCGGCCCGCCTGGCGCTGCGCACCGGCTCGGGCGTCATCACCGACGCCATCGACCTGGAGGCCGGTGCCGAGGGTCCGGTGGCCACCCAGTCGGTGTTCGCCGCCTCGTACACCACCAAGTCCCGCGTGTCCAAGGGCACCCCGGTCATCACGGTCAAGCCCAACAGCGCCGCCGTGGAGGCCGCCCCGGCCGCCGGCGCGGTCGAGGCCCTGGAGGTGTCCTTCTCCGAGAAGGCCACCGGGACGAAGGTCACCGCCCGCACCCCGCGTGAGTCGACGGGCCGCCCCGAGCTGACCGAGGCCGCGATCGTCGTCTCCGGCGGCCGTGGCGTGAACGGCGCGGAGAACTTCGCGATCATCGAGGCGCTGGCCGACTCCCTCGGCGCGGCCGTGGGCGCCTCGCGCGCCGCGGTCGACGCGGGCTGGTACCCGCACACCAACCAGGTCGGCCAGACCGGCAAGTCCGTCTCGCCGCAGCTGTACATCGCCAACGGCATCTCCGGCGCCATCCAGCACCGGGCCGGCATGCAGACGTCGAAGACGATCGTCGCGGTCAACAAGGACCCCGAGGCCCCCATCTTCGACCTCGTCGACTACGGCGTCGTCGGCGACCTCTTCGAGGTCGTCCCCCAGCTCACCGACGAGATCAAGACCCGCAAGGGCTGATCCTGCGGGCCCTTCCGGGCCGCATCGGCCCAGGCCCCCGTGACCGTCACCGGTCACGGGGGCCGCGTTTTATCCGGCTTGTCCGGTTTCCGGTGATGACTCAGGCTGCGGACAGGTGTTGACCGGCGGGAAGCTCCACGGATAACTTCGTAGTGCGGATTATTGATTCCGTACAACGGAAAACAGGAGGGTGTGGAATGGGTCAGGGCCAGCAGGAGACGGTGGCGACGAGCCTTGCGGGCGCCGTCAGCGAGGAGATCAGTGCCTCCCTCGCGCCGGTCGACGCCGAGCTGGAGCGCTGCTACCCGGGCGATCCGGGGACCCGCCAGCCCGTCCACACGGTGTACGTCCCCGGTGACGCCTTCGCCGCCGACACCCTCCGCTCCTGGGGTGGCCAGGCGCTCGCCGCCCTCGACGAACACGCCCCGGACGCCGCGTCGTTCGCCGCCGTCCTCGGCCTGAGCGACGAACTCGCCGAGCCGGTGTACTCCCGCGTCCGCGCCAAGCTGGAACGCGAACCGATCGAAGACCTCCGCATCGACTTCGAGGACGGCTACGGCCCCCGTCCCGACGCCGAGGAGGACCAGGCGGCCGCCCGCGCGGCCCGGCTGGTGGCCGAGGCGTACGCCAAGGGCACGGCCGCGCCCTACATGGGCATCCGCATGAAGTGCATGGAAGCGCCGGTCCGCGACCGGGGCATCCGTACCCTCGACGTCTTCCTCAGCGGTCTGGTGCAGGCCGGCGGACTGCCCGACGGGCTGGTCCTGACGCTGCCGAAGGTGACGTACCCCGAGCAGGTCACCGCCATGGTGCGGCTCCTGGAGGCCTTCGAGAAGGCCCACGGGCTGGACGCCGGCCGGCTCGGCTTCGAAATCCAGATCGAGACCAGCCAGTCCATCCTGGCCTCCGACGGCACAGCCGCCGTCGCCCGGATGATCCAGGCCGCCGAAGGCCGCGCCACCGGCCTGCACTACGGCACCTTCGACTACAGCGCCTGCCTCGGTGTGTCCGCCGCCTACCAGGCCAGCGACCACCCCGCCGCCGACCACGCCAAGGCCGTCATGCAGGTCGCCGCGGCCGGCACCGGCGTACGCGTCTCGGACGGCTCCACCAACGTCCTGCCGGTCGGGCCCACCGAGAAGGTCCACGACGCCTGGCGCCTGCACTACGGCCTCACCCGCCGCGCCCTGGCCCGCGCCTACTACCAGGGCTGGGACATGCACCCCGGTCACATCCCGACCCGGTACGCCGCCGTGTTCGCCTTCTACCGCGAGGGCTTCGAGCAGGCGGCGGGCCGCCTCGCCCGGTACGCCAACCGGGCCGGCGGCGACGTCATGGACGAGCCCGCCACGGCCAAGGCACTCAGCGGCTACCTGCTGCGCGGCCTGGACTGCGGGGCCCTCGACATCGCCGAGGTGGCCCGTCTCACCGGCCTGACCCGCGCCGACCTGGAGGGCTTCGCCGCGCCGCGCCGCGGCGACCTCACGGCGTCCGCGCAGTAGCCCCTCTGGCGCCCGCCCGGCCCGCTTCCGAAG
>NZ_JBHJUW010000119.1:0-27957 GCF_042268205.1 Streptomyces sp. NPDC056160 | reverse complement strand
CGGCCGGCGCTCTCCTCGCGGTCGCCTGCGATCACCAGATCGCCACCCGGGCGGGCAAGGTGCGGGCCGGCTCGGCCCCGGGCCCGCTCAGCGCGGCCAGGTCGGTCCCGGTCAGGGCCCGCGGGCCGCGCTGCCCGGTACGGGCGGCAGGCCGGGCGGACCGGCGGGGCCGGGCGGAGCGCGCGGGCCGCAGGGTCCGGGCCGGCCGCAGCAGGGCCGTCCGGAACCGGCGGGAGCCGGGTCCGCGTTCGGCGGCCGGGGGCCGGGCGCGCCCCAGGGCTTCGGCGACGGACAGCAGGGTGACGGGCGGCAGGCCTTCGGCGACGGACAGCGCACCGGCGCCGGCCGGCCTGGCTTCGGCGACGACGCGCGCACCGGCGCCGGCGGCCCGCAGGGCTACGCCGACGGCCGGCGCGGCGGCCGGCCCGCCTTCGGCGACGGACAGCGCACCGGTGAACAGCAGGGCTTCGCCGACGGCGGTCGGCCGGACGCCTTCGGCGGCGGACGCGGCGGGCTTCCCCCGCGCCGGCCGGACGGCGGCGAGCAGGGCCGGCAGCCGCAGCTGCCGTCGCGCGGTGGTCCGCGTGCGGAGCTGCCGGGCGGCAACCCGCAGCCGCGCACCCCGAGTTGGGGCAACGACAACGCGACGGGACCGGCCGCCCTCGACACCCCGCGCGGCCACGACGAGGCCGAGCAGGCGCAGACCTCCCGCATGCCGCGGATCGAGGAGCACCAGGGACCGGGCGCCACGGCCGAGATGCCGGTGCTGCCCCGCCCCGACGGCCGTCAGGGCCCCGGCGCGGCGGCGGGCCCGTCGGCCTTCCCGCGGCCCGACTTCGAGGCGCCGCGGCCGCAGGGCGACGACCCGCAGACCACCGGGCAGTTCCCGGCGGCGGACGCCGGCCAGAACACGGGCTCGTTCGTCCGCTCGGACATCTTCGGCCCGGCGGCCCGCACGCCGCACGCCCCGCACGCCCCGGCTCGCCACGACGCGCCGGGCGCCGCGCAGGACAACCCCTCGGACACGGGCCGGTTCACCGGCCCGCAGGGTTACGACAGCGGTTCCACGGGCCAGTTCGCCGCACCGCAGGGCTACGACAACGGCTCCACCGGCCAGTTCCCGGCCCCGCAGGGCTACGACAACGGCACCACCGGCCAGTTCGCCGCACCGCAGGGCTACGACAACGGCTCCACCGGCCAGTTCCCGGCCCCCCAGGGCTACGACAACGGCACCACCGGCCAGTTCGCACAGCCGGGCCACGACGCTTCCACTCCGGGCCGGCACTCGCTGCCGAGCCGTCAGGACCCGTCGTCCACCGGTCAGTTCGAGCGGCCCCAGCCGTCCGGCCCCGCCGACTTCGGCGCCCCGCACCCGCAGGCCCCCCAGCAGTCGCAGCAGCAGCGGCCCGACGAGGGGCGCGGCCAGGGCGACGGTTGGGCTCTGCCGCCGGCCACGGGTCCCGGCGACGGCCGCACGCCGCTGTACGACACGCTGGAGACCAACTGGTTCCGCGGCGAACAGCAGCAGGCGGCCGGTCAGCCCGCGTCCCCGCAGCAGCAGGCGCCGCAGGCCCCCGAGGCGTCCGCCGCCTCCCCGGCTCCTGCCGCCCCCCAGCGTCCCGCCTCCGCCTGGCGCAGCTCGCCGAACGACGATCTCGTCCGGCAGGCCGAGCGCGTACGGCAGCCGGCCGCGGGCGGGGTCACCACCTCCGGCCTGCCGCGCCGGGTGCCCCGGGCGAACCTCGTCCCGGGCACGGCTCAGCAGCAACAGCACCAGAACGGTCCGCAGGTCTCGCGTTCGCCCGACGAGGTACGCGGCCGGCTGACCAATCTCCGTCGGGGCATCGCACAGGGTCGTCAGGCCGGCACCGGCCAGACGGGCAGCTTCCCGAGCCCCACTCACCAGCAGGAGCGTTAGTTGAGCCCGATGAGCCAGGCGGCACAGAACCTGAACTGGTTGATCACCAACTTCGTGGACAACACCCCCGGGGTGTCCCACACCGTCGTGGTGTCCGCGGACGGACTCCTTCTGGCGATGTCCGAAGGCTTCCCGCGTGACCGCGCGGACCAGCTCGCGGCCGTCGCGTCCGGCCTGACCTCGCTGACCGCCGGGGCGTCCCGGATCTTCGAGGGCGGCAACGTGGCGCAGACGGTCGTGGAGATGGAGCGAGGCTTTCTCTTCCTGATGTCCATCTCGGACGGGTCGTCCCTCGCCGTACTGGCCCACCCGGAGTGCGACATCGGCCTCGTCGGCTACGAGATGGCGCTGCTCGTCGACCGCGCGGGGGCCGTCCTCACGCCCGACCTGCGCGCCGAACTACAGGGCAGTCTGCTCCACTGACCGGCCCCGGCACCACCCGCGTCACCAAATCACCGTCCGGCCGCCACAATCCCCCCACCGGCCTCGTCCGACGGCTTGCCCGACCGACTTGCTGTCCCGCCCGGAGGATTCATGACCCCGCCCACCGCCCATCATGATCCGTACGCCGAGCCGTACGGGGACGAGGGCGACCAGCCGCTGGTTCGTCCGTACGCGATGACCGGCGGCCGGACCCGGCCGCGCTACCAGCTCGCCATCGAGGCGCTGATCAGCACCACGGCCGACCCGGCAGCGCTGATGGGACTGCTCCCGGAGCACCAGCGGATCTGCCATCTGTGCCGCGAGGTGAAATCCGTGGCCGAGGTGTCGGCCCTCCTGGCGATGCCGCTGGGTGTGGCCCGGATCCTCGTCGCGGACCTGGCCGAGGCCGGTCTGGTGGCCATCCACCAGCCGGGCGGCGACGAGAACAACGGCGGCGCACCGGATGTGACGCTGCTCGAAAGGGTGCTCAGTGGACTTCGCAAGCTCTGACGGGGGCCGGGCCACCACCTCCGCGAAGATCGTGGTGGCGGGCGGCTTCGGCGTCGGCAAGACGACCTTCGTCGGTGCCGTCTCGGAGATCAACCCGCTGCGCACCGAGGCCGTCATGACGTCCGCTTCGGCGGGCATCGACGACCTCACGCACACCGGGGACAAGACCACCACCACGGTGGCCATGGACTTCGGCCGCATCACGCTCGACCAGGACCTGATCCTGTACCTGTTCGGCACGCCCGGCCAGGACCGCTTCTGGTTCATGTGGGACGACCTGGTCCGCGGCGCCATCGGCGCGGTGGTGCTCGTGGACACCCGGCGCCTGGCCGACTGCTTCCCGGCGGTCGACTACTTCGAGAACAGCGGGCTGCCGTTCGTCATCGCCCTCAACGGCTTCGACGGCCAGCAGCCGTACACGCCGGACGAGGTGCGCGAGGCGCTGCAGATCGGTCCCGACGCACCGATCATCACCACCGACGCCCGGCACCGCACGGACGCCAAGTCCACGCTCATCACGCTGGTCGAGCACGCGCTCATGGCCCGCCTGAGGTAACACCGGGACACACTTCGCATAGCGCCCAAGTCGGCAGGGTCGTACGGCAGTTGCCGTAGAAGCACCGGAGCCGGCTGTGTCGTTTGACACGGCCGGCCCCGGTGTTCATAACGTTTCGGCAGAGGAATCGGGTGGTGCCGCCACGCGTCGCGCACATTCGGTGTCGCTGTGCGCACGACTCTCCCGCTTTTTGACGCGGCTCGCTCTTTATGACCGTTTTATCTGGGACTTACATCACTTCGAATCAGTGGTTTCCACTGTTTGGAAGAGCGCATGTCGGCGTGCTGGAATGCCTGAACTGCCCCATGGTCGAAGACGTGCTCCTCAGTGCTCCGGTTCCCTCCGGTTCTGATGTCCGTCCGCGCCGCACGGGGCTACGAGACACTGCGGCACAGACGTAGGTGCCGACCGCCGAGAGGTTGTTGGTCGAGTGAGGCGAAGCAAGAACGGCCCCGAGCCGTCGGCACGGGGCAACTTCACCCCGCCGCAGCGCGGTGCGGCGCCGACGCACGTGCCCCGTTCGGAGCCGGCGGCCGCTCCCGCGCCGAGCGGCGGACGCCTCTCCCCGCGCAACTGGCGGGTGCCCACCCGGCTGAACGCGATCCTGCTCATACCCGTGCTGGTCGGGCTCGTCATGGGCGGCTTCCAGGTCAAGGGTTCCATCGACACCTGGCAGGACGCCCAGGACGCCGAGAACACCGCGCGCCTGGTCCGGGCCTCCCTGACCTACGCCAACGCCCTCTACAACGAGCGTGACACCAGCGCCGCTCCCCTGCTCCAGGGCAAGGGCCCGAACGACTCGACCGTCATCCAGGCCCGGCACCTCACCGACCAGGCCGCCGACGCCTTCGACCAGGCCGCCGAGAGCATGCCGCACAAGGCCGGCCTGGAGCGCCGGCTGAAGCTGTTCCGCGAGGCCGAGCCGCGGCTCCGGTCGCTGCGCGCCGCCGCCTACACCTCCAAGCTGAACGGCGTGCAGACCGAGGAGGGCTACGTACAGGTCGCGCACCCGCTGATGGAGTTCGCCAACGAACTGGGCCTGGGCACCGGCAACATCACCTCCTACGGCCGTACGGTCTACGCCATCTCCCTGACCAAGGCCGCCCTGTCGCTGGAACGTTCGATCGGCATGCACCTGCTGATCAAGCCGGGCCCGGACGACGGCAACCTGGCCAGCCAGCGCATCGCCCTCTCCTCCTATGCCTACCTGGAGAACATCGCCGTCGAGGAGTACCTCGGCGGCGGCACCCAGGCCGACGCGGACAAGCTGGACGCGCAGAAGAAGGACATCCAGTCCAAGGCCGCGGCCATGGCACAGGAGGCCAAGGGCAAGGACCCGCGGTACGTGGCCCCGCCGGCCGACCCGCAGAAGATGGTCACGGCCCTCGCCACGCTGAAGGACACCGGCCCCGCCACGCGCCAGGAACTCGCCGCCAAGGGCGTCACGGCCCAGAACTGGTGGGCCGTCAACACCCTCAAGTTCGACGCCTACCGCAAGATCGAGTCGGACATGGCCGACACCGCCGTGAACGAGGCCGCCGGCATCGCCGACGACGCCAAGCAGTCGACGTTCATCACGGGTGCCGTCGTCGTGATCGCCCTGCTGGCCGCGTTCGTCCTGGCCGGCCTGGTCGCCCGCCAGATGAGCCGCTCCATGCGCCGGCTGCGCAGCGCGGCGTTCGACGTCGCCGAGCAACGCCTGCCGATGCTGGTCGACCAGCTCTCCCGCACCGACCCGGGCCGGGTCGACACCCGGGTCGCGCCGATCCCGATCACCTCCACCGACGAGATCGGCGAAGTCGCCCGCGCCTTTGACCAGGTGCACCGCGAGGCCGTCCGGCTCGCCGCCGAGCAGGCCCTGCTGCGCGGCAACATCAACGCCATCTTCACCAACCTCTCGCGCCGCAACCAGTCGCTGATCGAGGGCCAGCTGACCCTGATCACCGACCTTGAGAACAACGAGGCCGACCCGGACCAGCTGGAGAACCTCTTCCGCCTGGACCACCTGGCCACCCGTATGCGCCGCAACGGCGAGAACCTGCTGGTCCTCGCGGGCGAGGAGCCCGGCCGCCGCTGGGACCAGCCGGTCCCCCTGGTCGACGTGCTGCGGGCCGCCTCCTCCGAGGTGGAGCAGTACGAGCGCATCGAGCTGTCCGGTGTCCCCGAGGCCGAGATCCACGGCCGCTCGGTGACCGACCTCGTGCACCTGCTGGCCGAGCTGCTGGAGAACGCCACGACGTTCTCCTCGCCGCAGACCAAGGTCCGCGTCACCGCGACCCGGCTGCCGGACGGCCGGGTCATGGTCGAGATCCACGACAAGGGCATCGGCCTGACCGCCGAGGACTTCGCGGACATCAACCACAAGCTGGCCAACCCGCCCACGGTGGACGTGGCGATCTCCCAGCGCATGGGCCTGTTCGTGGTCGGCCGCCTCGCCGACCGGCACGGCATCCGGGTCCAGCTGCGCCCCTCCGGCGAGCAGGCCGGCACCACCTCGCTGGTCATGCTGCCCGACGCCATCACCCACGGCGGTGGCGGCGAACAGGGCATGGGTGGTGACGAGTTCACCGTCCGCCAGATCATCCCCGAGCAGCAGTTCCAGGGCGAGGACTTCACTCAGAGCCAGCTGCCGCCGATGCGCACGGCCGCGGAACTCGGCTTCGACGACAGCCGCTACGCCGAGGTGCCCGACGACATACGGGAGCTGGACCCGGTCGGCCGTTCGCTCAAGCGCGAGGAGCGCCGCGCCTCCCTGGAGGCCCAGGCGCAGGACGGTCCCGCCGCCGAGGCACCCGCTTACTCCGACGAGTCCACCGGCCGCCGGCAGGCGTACGACACCGGACAGACGGCCTACCCTCAGCAGCAGCCCGGCTACGACCAGCGGACGGCGTACGGGGAGCAGCAGCAGCCGGCGTACGACCCGCAGGGGCAGCCGTCGTACGAGCAGCCGTCGTACGAGCAGACGTACTACGCGCCGGACGGCGGTCTGCCGCAGAACGACGGTCTGCCGCAGAACGACGGTCTGCCCCAGGACAATGGCCTGCCGCAGCATGGCGGGTACGCGGCGGACGCCGGCTACCCCGGTCCGGCCACCTATGCGGAACCGGTGCAGCAGGAGCAGCCCGCGGCCCCCGCAGACCCGTACACCGGTTACCAGGCCCAGCCCTACCAGGACGACTGGCCGCAGACGGACGGTTATCCGAACAGCTACGCGGACCAGTACGCTCCGCAAGCGGAATCCGCGCAGGCCGCTGACGCGGGCGAGGCCGATTCCGTAGGCTTCGACCGGCCGGAAGCGGCCCCCGAGGCCGGCCACGAGCTGACCGACGCCGGACTGCCGCGCCGCGGTTCCTCCGGGGGCGCCGCGAACGGCTCGCGGTCCGTGCCCCCTCAGGCGTCGGCTCCGGCCGCGGAGAGCAACGGCGCCGGCGACTGGCGTTCGGCCAACGACGAGCGGTGGCAGCAGGCCTCGCAGCTCAAGAAGCCCAAGGCGGGCGGGGTCACCTCCTCGGGCCTGCCGCGTCGGGTGCCCAAGGCCAACCTGGTCGAGGGCACCGCGGAATCGACTCCGCAGGGCGGCCCACAGGTCTCCCGTGCCCCCGAGGACGTCCGGGGCAGGTTGAGCAACCTGCGCCAGGGCGTCCAGCGGGGACGCAGCGCAGGAAGTGAACAGAACGGCCAGGCCACAAGGAATGAACACAGTGGTCCTGACAGCACCTACAACCAGGAGCGTTAGTGTGAGCCCGATGAGCCAGGCGGCACAGAACCTGAACTGGTTGATCACCAACTTCGTGGACAACACCCCCGGGGTGTCCCACACCGTGGTGGTCTCCGCCGACGGACTCCTTCTGGCGATGTCCGAAGGCTTTCCCCGCGACCGCGCCGACCAGCTCGCGGCCGTCGCCTCAGGCCTGACCTCGCTGACCGCCGGTGCCTCGCGCATCTTCGAGGGCGGCAGCGTGAACCAGACGGTTGTGGAGATGGAGCGGGGATTCCTCTTCATCATGTCCATCTCCGACGGTTCGTCACTCGCCGTACTTGCCCACCCGGAAGCGGACATCGGTCTCATCGGGTACGAAATGGCGCTTCTGGTGGACCGTGCGGGCACGGTCCTGACTCCGGATCTGCGAGCCGAACTCCAGGGAAGCCTTCTCAACTGAAAGACAGACGGTGCGTCGCGGTGTCCCGGGGCCGTAAGGTTTCGGGACGCGGCTTCCACTCGGTGGGGTGCCCGGCGCAGTCGGAGGAGGAGTAAGAGTGGCAACACACCCAGGCAGTTCGTCCTCGGGCAACTGGTCGTACGGCCCCGCGCAGGGCCACGGCGACGGCCAGGCGAACCCGTACGCCTACCCCTCCGCCCCGTACCACCGGCAGCCGTTCGCTCCGCAGGGCCCCGGCCCTTCGCCGTACGACCAGCCGCCGGCGCCGCGCATCCAGCCGGTGCAGCCGCAGCGACGCACCCCTGAGCCGGCGCCCGCGGCGTCGAACAACCCACTGGTCCGCCCGTACGCCATGACGGGCGGCCGCACCAGGCCTCGGTACCAGCTCGCCATCGAGGCCCTGGTGCACACCACCGCGCAACCGCACCAGATGCAGGGCCAGTTGCCCGAACATCAGCGGATCTGCCATCTGTGCCGCGAGATCAAGTCGGTGGCCGAGATCTCGGCCCTGCTGACGATTCCTCTCGGCGTGGCCAGGATCCTCGTCGCCGACTTGGCGGAGGCGGGCCTGGTCGCCATCCATCAGCCCGGCGGCGACGAGAGCGCCGGCGGCCAGCCAGACGTGACACTGCTCGAAAGGGTGCTCAGTGGACTTCGCAAGCTCTAGCGGAGGGCCGGTTTCTCCCAGTCGTTCCACCACCTCCGCGAAGATCGTGGTGGCGGGCGGCTTCGGCGTCGGCAAGACGACCTTCGTCGGCGCCGTCTCGGAGATCAACCCGCTGCGCACCGAGGCCGTCATGACGTCCGCTTCGGCGGGCATCGACGACCTCACCCACACCGGGGACAAGACCACCACCACGGTGGCCATGGACTTCGGCCGCATCACGCTCGACCAGGACCTGATCCTGTACCTGTTCGGCACGCCGGGCCAGGACCGCTTCTGGTTCATGTGGGACGACCTGGTCCGCGGCGCCATCGGCGCCGTCGTCCTGGTCGACACGAGGAGGCTCGCCGACTGCTTCCCCGCCGTCGACTACTTCGAGAACAGCGGGCTGCCGTTCGTCATCGCCCTCAACGGCTTCGACGGCAACCAGCCCTACGGCCCGGACGAGGTCCGCGAGGCCCTGCAGATCGGCCCGGACACCCCGATCATCACCACCGACGCCCGGCACCGCACGGACGCCAAGTCCACGCTCATCACGCTGGTCGAGCACGCGCTGATGGCGCGGCTTCGGTAGGTCTGCGACGGAGAAGAAGATCTCCACCTGGTTCAGCCAGGAGGCGTGCACAGGGGTGTGGACCAGCACCGTGTTCGGGAACGCAGCGGTCAGCCGGTCTGCGGCCTTCTTGCCGCGGTGGGAGGAGCCGTTGCCGACGACCCAGAACACGCGTTTTGCGCTCGTGTACGGTTCCTGGCTCATGACCTGAGCGACGAGGGCCATGAGGGCGCCTCTCCCTGGCGGCACGCCTCAGCGAGCGCTCCCGCACCGCCTGGCCGCAACTTCAACCAGAGTGGCTACGCGGTCGGGGTCGCCGGCCTCGGCTATGGCTTCAGCCACCCGTGCCAGGACCCCCACCTGCCCAACGGGGTCGATGATGGAGCAAGCGATGGCCCAGCGCGCTTGACCAAGGCAGTCGCGCGATCGAGGTCGCCTGCCTCGGCTACGGCTTCAGCGCGTTTGCTCGTGCTGGATTTCCGTTGCCACGAAAGATGATCCTGCACGCCAGGTAGGACGTGCCCGCCAGCTCAAGCCTGGTTGATCACGCAACTTGGCCCGGATCCCCCCAGTCACACCACTCGTTTCGACACACCCGCCACCGGGTGCCAACGCTTGACCACAGCGGACAGCCCCAGTCCCCTGCGCGGATCGCAGAAGAGGACGGTCTAGCTCAGGCCGGCTGCGGCGCGGGCGGTCCGGTCGAGTTCGCGGTGGGCGAAGCCGGCGAACCTGCGATAGGTCGGGCTTGCGGCCCAGCGCGCGTATGCCGCGCCGAACGCCGCGGCGCCGGCCAGTCCGGCCAGCTCGGCCGTCCCCGCGGCGACGCCCCGAGCCAGCAGCGCTTCGGCCATCGTCTGGGCAAGCGCGGCGTGCTTGAGCACGGCCCGCTCGTGCAAGGTCGCCGAGGAAGCGATCAGGCGTTGACGGGTCGCGGCATGGCGGTGCCGGTCGGCATCGAAAACGGGGTCGGCGGCGAGGACCGCGGCACGCACGAGCTCGAGTGGCGAGGCACCTGCCGCGCCGTCCGCGATGGCCTGCCGGAAGGTGCTGGCGAGCAGGTCTTGGCCCCAGAACAGCACCTCGGGCTTGTCGGGGAAGTGGCGAAAGAACGTCGCCTTGCTCAGTCCGGCGCGGCCGGCAATCTCGGCGGCCGACACCGCCTCGAATCCGCGCTCGGCGAACAGCTCAAGGGCGGCGTCCTCCAGCCGTGCCTGTGTGTCCGGTTGCCAGCGGGCCATGGCCCCACTATAGCGGCGCATTGCGACTCGGTCTCGTCACCGTATACGGTGATGAGACCGAGACTCATCACTGGGTCTTGTTTGGACGCATTCGAGGAGAGCACAGCATGACGGTTCGCCGGGTCATCACCGGGCACGACAGCGAGGGCAGGTCGCGTGTGGTCGACGACCAGAACGTGGAGCCGATCACCTCTGCGCTGACGCCCGGCTTCGCCGCTTACCGACTGTGGGGACGAGACGAGCCGCCCACGTTCCCGGACGACGGGTCGCCCGGCGGCGTCGAGACGTACTTCCCGCCGCGGGAGGGATCGCGCTTCGTGATCATTACGCATCCCCCGGAGGGAGTGACCCCACCGCCGGACGTGGACGCAGCCGCGGCTTCTGCCGAACTGGAGCGGCAGATGCCCGGCGTGATGGCCTCAATGGAGCCCGACGGCTCAGGGATGCACACCACCGACACGATGGACTACCTGATGGTCGTGCAAGGCGAGGCCACGCTCGAACTCGACGAAGGCGAGCGAGTCGTGTTGCGGGCAGGCGACGTGGTCGTCCAGAACGGCACCCGGCACGCGTGGCGCAATTACGGCACCGAGCCCTGCACGCTCGTCGCTGTCTCGGTCGGCGCGGACCGCACGACAACCCGTTAGTCCCGCGCACCCCAGGGACATGGCCGGTCGGCCTCGAGACTCGATGCTCTCCTCTGCCACCGCCTGAGTCGGCGGTGGCAGAGGAGAGCGCGGGACCGTTGGAGCAGCTTGAGGCGCAGGCCGGCATCAGAGGCGGACAAGGCCGGGAGGACCGCCGCCTCGAACCTCTGCGAGATTCCGGCCAGCCTCCAACCACAGAAGCGAACGGAGAACACCAATGGCGGCCATACATCATGATTTGGGCGGACGTCTCCCGCTCGTCGACGCCACAGCACTGAGCCCAGCGCAACAGCGTTTCTACGACGCCGCGATGGCTGAGCAGTACCCGTGGTCTCTGGACGCGGGCTTTCAGTTCGTCACCGACGACCGACGTCTGATCGGGCCGTACAACGCGTTCCTACGCCGTCCTGAGATCGCCGAAAAGTTCCAGGAGTTGGCCAAGGCCGAATCTCAGCACACGTCTCTGTCGCCGCAGCTGCGTGAGGTCGTGATTCTCGCGGTCGGGTCAGCCTGGGGCTCGGACTACGAGGTCTACGCCCACCGGATCCTGGCGCAGGCCGCAGGGATTTCCGCCGGCGATGCGGACACATTGGCCGCGGGTCGCTCACCCGAGCAGCTCGGTCGCGAGGCAGAGCTTGTCTTTGCTCTCGTGCGTCAGCTGACCGTTGAGCATCACATCGAGCAGACGCTCTACGACGAGGCCCTGTCCACCTTCGGCGAGCACGGCCTCTTTGACATCGCGGCGCTGATGGGCGTCTACCTCACTGTCAGTAGCGTTCTCAATCTCTTCGCCGTCCCCGCGCCTGAGTAGCCGGTCCTCTTCGACCTCACAGGATGCCGACAACGTCGGTCGGCCGGTGCTGCGGTTGCGCGGATCAGCAGCCAGTGCCGTCCGGCCAACCCAGCGGGAGCGGGCTGCTCGGGTGGCGTGTCGTCCTTGGCCAAGGGTGTTTTCTGGTCGCTGGTGTCGATCAGGGCCAGTCGTACCAGCGGTGCACGTGAGCTCCCTGCCTGCCGACAGCTGCTGTCAGCCCGCGGCGGGCACGCTGACGGCGGCTTTCAGGCGGACGGCCTTCTCCTCGCGAGCACGGAACAGACACCGACCACAGCACCGCCTCCGAAGGCAACCCCCGAAGGATTTCCGGAGCGGACCACTTGGCGAACGGACAGAGACGACGAAGGGCCTCTCTCCTTGCGAGAGGGGCCCTTCGTCGTCGCGGCCGGTCAGTGCCAGCTGTGCGGGGCGCGGAAGCCGTTCTCACGGTCCAGGCGGCGCCAGCCGGCCCGGTGGCGGCCGCGGTGGGCCGGGGCGGTGTCGGCGGGGCGGGCCGCCGCGCGGGCCAGGAGTATGGCCGTCAGCGCGGCGACCTCCTCGGGCTCGGCGTGGCCCTTCTCGACGCGGATGTCAGGAATGTCCATGGGTGTCAGTCTCCGTGGCTGAGGGGTCCGCGGGATGACCGCGGCGCGTCCGCCGGGTGGCGGGGGGACGTGCGGCTACTGCGGCGGGTTGCCGTGCTTGCGGGAGGGCAGGTCGGCGTGCTTGGTGTGCAGCATCGCGAGGGACTTGACCAGTACTTCCCGGGTCTCGGACGGGTCGATGACGTCGTCCACGAGACCGCGCTCGGCGGCGTAGTACGGGTGCATCAGCTCGGCCTTGTACTCCTTGACCATCTTCTGCCGCATGGCCTCGGGGTCGGGAGCGCCGGCGATCTGGCGGCGGAAGATGACGTTGGCCGCGCCCTCCGCGCCCATCACCGCGATCTCGTTGGTCGGCCAGGCGTACGTCAGGTCCGCGCCGATCGACTGCGAGTCCATCACGATGTACGCACCTCCGTACGCCTTGCGCAGGATCAGCGAGATCCTCGGCACGGTCGCGTTGCAGTACGCGTACAGCAGCTTCGCCCCGTGCCGGATGATCCCGCCGTGCTCCTGGTCGACACCCGGCAGGAACCCCGGAACGTCCAGCAAGGTGACGATCGGGATGTTAAAAGCGTCACACATCTGGACAAAGCGCGCAGCTTTTTCACTTGCCTCGATGTCCAGGACACCGGCAAGCACCTGCGGCTGGTTGGCGATGATGCCGACGACCTGGCCGTCCAGCCGGCCCAGCGCGCAGATGATGTTCCGCGCCCAGCGCTCGTGGACCTCCAGGTACTCGCCGTCGTCGACGATCTCCTCGATCACCTTCGTCATGTCGTACGGCCGGTTGCCGTCGGCCGGGACCAGGTCGAGGAGCACGTCGGAGCGGCGGTCGACGGGGTCGGAGCACTCCACCCGGGGCGGGTTCTCGCGGTTGTTCTGCGGGAGGAGGGAGAGGAGGTAGCGCACCTCGGCGATGCAGGTCTCCTCGTCGTCGTAGGCGAAGTGGCACACGCCCGACGTCTCGGCGTGCACGTCCGCGCCGCCCAGCCCGTTCTGCGTGATCTCCTCGCCCGTGACGGCCTTGACCACGTCCGGACCCGTGATGAACATCTGCGAGGTCTCACGGACCATGAAGACGAAGTCCGTCAGCGCCGGACTGTAGGCCGCGCCGCCCGCACACGGGCCGAGCATCACGCTGATCTGCGGGATGACGCCCGACGCCTTGGTGTTGCGCTGGAAGATGCCGCCGTACCCGGCCAGCGCCGAGACACCCTCCTGGATACGGGCGCCCGCACCGTCGTTCAGGGACACCAGCGGCGCACCGGCCGCGATGGCCATGTCCATGATCTTGTGGATCTTCGTGGCATGCGCCTCGCCCAGCGCCCCGCCGAAGATCCGGAAGTCGTGCGCGTAGACGAAGACCGTACGGCCCTCGACCGTGCCCCAGCCGGTGACCACACCATCGGTGTACGGCTTCTTCGCCTCCAGGCCGAACCCGGACGCCCGGTGCCGGCGCAACTGCTCGACCTCCTGGAAGGACCCCGCGTCCAGGAGCAGCTCGATCCGCTCCCGCGCCGTCAGCTTGCCCTTCGCGTGCTGCGCCGCGGTCGCCTTCTCACTCGGCCCCGCCACCGCCTGCGCACGGATCCCGTGCAACTCGGCGACGCGTCCGCGCGCGTCCGCCGGCTCGCCGGTCGGCTCACCCGTCGTCTCTTCCAAAACGGTCATGTAGCGACCTTACGAAGGACACCAAGGAAAGCGAGCCGTCGACTCCGTACAGTCTCCGGCCCGTTTTCCTGGTACCCCTGAACAGAACCTGGGCGCCGTGCAGCCTTTCCGACTGCTCAGAGGGGATCGGCGTTGTAGAGGTCACACAAACTCAGGGGGCGAGAGCCACCTCACATTCGTGGGTGGCACATGCCTTCCCCGGAGTGACACGCAGACCCAGATGGGCGCCTCGCCGGATCACCTCGACCGTGTCGTCGTGGCGCAGCACGCGGCGCACCGGACGGTCCCGGGTGTCCCAGACGATCTCCAGCGGCTCGCCGGTGCGGGGCGGCTCGCTCACGCAGAGCGTAGCGGTCCGGCCCCGGCGCCGGACCAGCACACTGGCCCCGCCCGACGCGGTGAGCGGTCCCACGGTACCGGCCCGCCAGAAGTTGGCGGCGAGCAGACCGAGGGACGGCACGGCGACGCCCTGGCGCCCGGCGTCGTTGGCGAGGACCGTCATCCAGTGCCGGTCGGCGGCGCGTGCGGCGACGGCCCGGCGGGAGGCGCCGGGCATGAGGACGTACCCGCAGGAGGCGTCGACGGGGTCGGTGCCGTGGTCGAACCAGAGGGTCTGCCAGCGCCGGGTGCGCCGCTCGGGCGAGCTGGTGGTGTTGATGTCCGACCAGGCGCCCGTGCGGTCCTCGCGCAGTACGTGCAGTTCCCGGCCGCCGGGCCCCTGGCCGTGGCCGGTGCCGGGGAGCACCCAGCCGCCGTGCCCCTCCAGGTGGGCCCAGCCGTCGCCGCGTACGAAGGCCTGGGTGCCGCCCTCCCCCAGGTTGCGGTTGTCGACGACGGTCTCGACCGGCACGCCGTCGGCGCAGGTGATCCCGGCGGTCAGGCAGACGACGGCGTCGTCGGCGCAGAACCAGGACTTGCGCGCTTCCAGCGTGGAGCCGAGCCCCTTGACGTGCTGTCCGATCGCCGCGTACGTGCCGTCCGTGGTGCCGCCGACCCACCGGACGTCCGGGCGGGAGGCGCCCCACTCGCCGCCCGCGCGGTCGGCCAGGCGCCTGGTGGAGACGGTGGTGCCGGGCAGCCGGTACCAGTCGACGGTCGGCCAGAACCAGTCGGTGTACTGGTCGGTGGGTTCGCCCGCCGCCCACCACAGGAGCAGGCCGGCGCCCGTGTGCCAGCCGCGCGGGTTCTCGCCGTTGCCGCATTCGTAGTACGTGATGCGGTCGCTGGCCATGGAGAGGTTCGCGGTGAAGCGGGGGCGGCGGTGGACGGCGCGGTCCATGGCCGGGAACAGGTGGTGGCCCGGCACTTCGGGCGCGGCGGCCACGGGCGAGTCCGCGACCGCGTGCAGCCGGGCGAGGTCGGCGACGTCGAACTGGGGGGCGGTCAGGGCGGGGGTGACCGTGTCCCGTTCGATCCAGCCCTTCACGCGCGCGTGCCAGCGTTCGCGCTCGGCAGGGCTCGCGCCGTCGGCGAGCAGCGCGATCGCGGCGATCAGCCCCTGGCCGTGGAAGTGGTCGCTGCGCATGACGTGCAGGTCGTCGCCCTTGAGGTAGCCCCGGCTGATCGCCCGGCCGTTGACGCTGTCCATCACGAGTCCGTCGTGGATCAGCGGCGCGTAGGCGCGCTCGACGCTGTCGAGGACGTTCTGCCGGTTCGGGTCGGTGACCTCCCAGGGCGATCCGGCCAGCAGCGCGAAGAGCCGGCCGAGTCCGTCGAGCATGACCTGGCCGTACGTGCCCGAGTACGCGACGTCGGTGTGCTGGACGAACGACCCGTCGGCGTAGAGCCCGTCGCCGGTGGTGACGTAGGGGAAGACGGGCGAGAGGGCGTCGCGGGCCAGGGCGGTCTTCTCCGGGGACCGGCCGAGGATGCCGCGCAGGGCGACGCTGCGGCACAGGTCGACGCGGTTGGCGCCGGTGGAGGTGCCGGAGTAGTCGTGCAGCATCGCGTCCGGGACGAAGTGGTCGACGGCGGCGCAGGCCGCGTTGATCCGCGCGGCGCCGAGGTGGTCGTGGAGGGCGGCCGTGATGTCCATGAGCAGGCGCGGGCTGCCGATCTGCCACTCCCACCAGTTGCCGTAGCGGGTGGTGGCGGGGTTGTAGACGGTGGTGGAGAGGTGGTCCAGGCCGCGCAGCACGTCCGCGAGGAGGGCGGGGTCGCCGGTGGAGCCGGTGCCGGGCCGGACGTGGGCCTGGGTCATCGTCCACAGCCTGCTGTAGGCGGCCGTGATGCCGGACGGCGGGTCGAAGGGGAGGTCCGGCCAGAGGGAGGCGGGGGCGGGGGCCATGGTGTCGCGGAAGCCGCGGGCCAGCCGGCCGGTCTCGGCGAGCCGGGAGGCGTAGGGCTCGGCGGTGGGGTCGAATCCGGCGCCCAGGGCGATGGTGAGCCAGCGGGCGCGCAGGGTGTCGTAGGGGTCGTCGTCCGCCGCTGCGGACCCGTCCGAGGTGCCGAGCGCCGTGGCGGGGGCGGTGCCGCCGGCCGCGAGGAGGGCCGCGGTGAAAAGGAGCGTGCGGCGGGTGGGTCGTACGAAGGCGCTGGGGGCGGGGGTCCCTTGCTGATGCTTCGTCATGGGGGACTGGTTAGTCGCGGGCGGGGGGTCCGTCAACGGTGCCGGGCCCTGCGGACGGTGCGGTACGGGGCCGCCGTCCGCGGGCCGGGCTCGGTCCGCCGGTTCAGCAGCCGCCGCAGTTGTAGTAGAGGACGTCCCAGTGGTTGCCCTCGTCGGCGTAGATGTTGCCGGAGCCGGACTTGTACTGCGGGGCGCCGTCGCCGCGCAGGCCGATGTAGGTGAAGGCGTTCTTGACGTAGCCGGTGATGCACGTGTTCTTGCCGTAGTCGAGCTTGTAGCCGTTCCAGTGGGAGTAGGTGCCCGACGCGTGGCCGGTCTCGGTGCCGCCGGTGATGTTGAGGGCGCAGCCGCTGGCGCTCTTGAGGGTCTGGGCGCCCTGCGCGGTGGGGAGGTTGAGCTGGTCGAAGGACGTGCAGGTGGAGTTGTTGCGGTCCGAGCAGTTGCCGGAGGAGGACCAGGTGATGCCGGACTGGCGGAACATGCCGGTCGCGGTGGCGTGGCTGATCTTGGTGACGGCGAAGGCGTCGGTCGCGGTGCCGACGACGGCGACGCCGGGGGCGACGACGAGGGCGAGAGCGGTGACGACGGCGCGGGCCTTGGTGGCGTTGACGGCGTTGACGGCGTTGACGACCTTGGCGGCCTTCATGACCTTCTTGGCCTTCATGGGACCCCTTCCTGCGGTTGGCCGGGCTTGTGGTGGGGCGGCTGTGCAGGTGGCGCAGGGAGATGGTGCCCGAGGTCTACGCGCGTTCGCCAGAGGGCGTCTGTGGTGACTGTGGGTGAATCACGAAACACGGCACGGATGATGTTGAATGTTGAACGGAATGGGTCTACTGTCGTCTTCGTTGGTTCTAGTTGAACATTCAACGTCCTCGGTGTCCCCCATGATGCCGAGCGACCTCCGTCCCCAAGGAGCACGTCATGGGCATCTTCGGCCGCAGGAACGACACCGAGACCACCACCGCCACCGCCTCTGTCCCGGCCCCCGCCGTGGCCCCCGAGACGGCCGCACTGACCGGCGACTACACGATCGACCCCGCCCACACCACGCTCGGGTTCGTCGCACGGCACGCCATGGTCACCAACGTCAAGGGCACGTTCACGGACTTCACCGGCACCCTGCACCTGGACGGCGGCGACCCCTCGAAGTCCACGGCCACGCTCGACATCACGATGGAGAGCATCGACACGGGCAACGCGGACCGCGACGGGCACCTGAAGAGCGCCGACTTCTTCCGGACCGACGAGTTCCCGGCGATGACCTTCCGCTCCACCTCGGCCGAGGCCCTGGGCGGCGACGACTACCGCATCACCGGCGACCTCTCCATCCTCGGCGTCACCAAGCCGCTCAGCATCGACCTGGAGTTCAACGGCGCCGCCAAGGACCCCTTCGGCAACGAGCGCGTCGGCTTCGAGGGCAAGGCCGAGATCCTGCGCTCCGAGTGGGGCCTGACCTGGAACGCGGCGCTGGAGACGGGCGGCGTCCTGATCTCCGACAAGATCAAGCTGAACTTCGACATCTCGGCGATCAAGCAGGGCTGAGCGAGGGCTGAGCACTCCCCGGGGAACCTCCTCGCGGAGAACTGACGGGAACTTCCTGGCGGGGAACTGTTATTCGGTTCCCCTCCCCCGGTCTCCCAGGCATCGGACATCATCGACCGACGCCGAGGGACAGGGAACTTCTCGTATGAGCACACAGCACACGGTGGACCCGGCCGCCCTGGTGGCCCTGGTGACCGCCGCCCGCGAGGGCGATCCGGCGGCCCAGGACGCCCTGGTCGGCGCGTACCTGCCGCTGGTCTACAACATCGTGGGCCGTGCGCTGAACGGTTCCGTGGACGTCGACGACGTCGTGCAGG
Organism: Streptomyces sp. NPDC056160; assembly: GCF_042268205.1. NCBI lineage: Bacteria > Bacillati > Actinomycetota > Actinomycetes > Kitasatosporales > Streptomycetaceae > Streptomyces > Streptomyces sp. NPDC056160. The sequence goes on along the minus strand of NZ_JBHJUW010000119.1, from coordinate 9,767 downwards.
ACACCATGCTGCGGGCCCTGGACGGGCTGGACGGGCTGCGCGAACCGGCGAGCTTCCGCTCATGGCTGGTCGCGATCGCGATGAACCGGGTCCGCGCCCACTGGCAGGACCGGCAGGCCGCCCCGCACGCCGTGGAGGACGCGGGCGAGGTCGCCGACCCGGGCGGCGACTTCGTGGACCTGACCATGGTCCGCCTTCAGCTGTCCGGCCAGCGGCAGGAGACCGCACGGGCCACCCGCTGGCTGGAACCCGACGACCGGGCGCTGCTGTCGCTGTGGTGGCTGGAGTGCGCCGGGGAGCTGACCCGCGCGGAGGTCGCCGAGGCGCTGAGGCTGTCGCCGCAGCACACGGCGGTCCGCGTCCAGCGGATGAAGGCGCAACTGGAGGCTGCCCGGGTGGTCGTACGGGCGCTCGACTCCCGGCCGCGCTGCACGGAGTTGAGCGGCGTCCTCGCGGCGGGCTGGGACGGCCACCCCTCCGCGCTGTGGCGCAAGCGCATAGCCCGGCACGCGCGCGCGTGCGTGCACTGCGCGGGCCTGTGGAGCGGCCTGATGCCCGCGGAGGGGCTGCTGGCGGGGCTCGCGCTCGTCCCGGTGCCGGTCGCGCTGCTCGGGCACATACGCCCCGGCTTCGACGGCACGCCCGTCGGTTACGCGTCCGCGTCCGCGTCCAGTCCGGCAGCGTCCTCCGCATCCGCGCGGTCCGGTGGCCGGGCCGCCGCACGCAACGCCGCCCGCCGCCGTCGCGGCCGACGACGGGCGGCGGGCGCGGCGGCCGTGGCCGTCTGTGTGGCGGGCGCCGGCCTCTGGTACCTCGGCAGCGGTCCTGACGGTGGTGGTGGTACGGCGGCGCGGACCCCGGTCACGCCGGTCACGGACCTCGCCGCGCCCGGCGCCCGCCTCGACGCCTCCCCGCCGGCGTCCCCCTCGGTCACACCATCGGCTTCCCCGTCCGCCTCCGCCTCACCGTCGAAGAGCCCGACCGCGTCCAAGAGCCCCAGCCCCCGTACGCACCGGAGTACGCCCCCGCCTACGCCGAAGCAGCCGCCCCGGCCGACCCGTACCGCCCCCGCCACGCACCAGGCGCCGCCCGCCCCTGCCGGGACCGTCGCCCAGGTCGTCGCGCTGGTCAACAAGGAGCGTGCGAACGCCGGTTGCGGCCCCCTCACCGAGGACCCGCAGCTCGACGCCGCCGCCCAGGGCCACTCCGACGACATGGCCGCGCGCAACTTCTTCGACCACACCAACCCCGACGGCAAGGACCCCGGCCAGCGCATCACCACCGCCGGTTACCACTGGTCCACCTACGGCGAGAACATAGCCAGGGGGCAGCAGACCCCCGCCTCCGTGATGGACTCCTGGATGCACAGCCCCGGCCACCGCGCCAACATCCTCAACTGCTCCTTCAAGGACATCGGCGTGGGCGTCCACAAGGGCTCTGGCGGACCGTGGTGGACTCAGGACTTCGGGGCGAAGATGTAGCCGTTCAGGCGCCGCTGCTCCGGCATCCGAACTCTGTCCACACGATCTTGCCGGGCGACCGCTCCTCCACGCCCCACTTGTCGGCGAGCGCGGCGACCAGCAGCAGCCCCCTGCCGTGCTCCGACTCCGCCGACGCCTCCGGCTGCCGCACCCGGCCGCCCCCGCTGTCGTGCACCTCGACCCGCAGGACACGGCCCTCGTGCAGTGTAAGGAACACGGCGAAACCGCGTCCGGGCGGTACGCCGTGCAGCAGCGCGTTGGTCGCCAGCTCGCTCACGCAGAGCAGTACGTCGTCGCCGCGTGCGGTCAGCGCCCAGTCGACCAGCGCGGCGCCTACGAACTCCCGTGCGATACGCACCGACCTGCGGTCCTTCCGGAAGAACGCGGCGCGGGTCAGGGGGTGTTGAACTTCTCCGTTCATGAGGCAAGTGTCACTGTGTGTCACTACAGTGGACCAATGAGTGAGTTCGTAGCTCTCATCGCTACGACTCCACTCGGGCCACTTCGCGCACGCACGGGGGAAAGGACCGCCCATGAACTCGGGGAAGAGGAACAAGAAGGTCAGTACGTGGCAGGCGGTGGGGTCGCTCGTTGCCCACTATCGCAAGCGGGCAGGTCTTACGCAGGAGCGGTTCGCGGAACTCGCCAGCCTCCACGTCGACACAGTGAGGTCGATCGAGCAGGGCCGCCTGGCCCTCCAGCCCGACCGCGCCGAGCAGTTCGACGAACTACTCGATACGGGTGGGGCGTTGACGGTGCTCATCGCATCTCTGCCGGTACGGGACCGGATCGTGCAGTTCGCTCAGGGCCTGGTGGATCACGAGCAGGAGGCAGTAGGGATCTACTCGTACGAGGCTCTGGCGGTCCCGGGACTGCTCCAGACCAGGGACTACTGCCGAGCCCTCTTCGACTACCGCTACCCGGCACTGGAGAGCGAGGCAGCCGAGCAGTGGGTGAACACCCGCATGGACCGACAGTTGATCTGGCAACGCGACCGGCCGCCTGTCGGACACTTCGTGCTGGAGGAGAGCATCCTGCGGCGGCAGGTAGGCGGTCCAGAGGTCATGCGGGACCAGATCCGCCAGATTCTGAGGTACACCGAGCCGACCAACATGAGCTTCCAAATCATGCCCATGGATCGGGCCCCGCACGCCTGCCTCGACGGCCCTATGGTGCTGCTGGAGACACCCGAGCACGAGCGTCTCATCTACCTGGAGGTGCAGCGCGCGAGTTTCCTCGTCGATGATCCCGACGAGGTCTGCGTCTACCACCACAAATATGCGATGCTGCGGTCTCAGGCGCTCTCGCCGGACGAGAGTGTGCGCCTCTTGAACGGACTGCTAGGAGAGTCATGACGACCGCGTGGTTCAAGTCCAGCTACAGCGGCAGCGAGGGCGGCAACTGCCTCGAAGTCTCCTACGACTGGCGCAAGTCCAGCTACAGCAGCAACGAGGGCGGCGAGTGCGTAGAGGTTGCCGCCCACCCCTCCGCCATCCACGTCCGCGACTCCAAGGTCGCCCCCGTCGGCCCCGTCCTCACCGTCTCCCCCGCAGCCTGGAGTGAGTTCCTTGACCGAGTCGCCGACTGACTGGGTGCACATCGCCTCGTACCCGAATCTGCCGGGGCGGCCCGGGGCCGGGCCCTTCCTGCTTGGTTGACTGCGCGAGCGCGGCATCGACTGGATGCCGTTCGAGGCACGTGAGGTCAGGATCGACCTCATGTGCCGCAGGGACGACGGCGGGCGCTGGCGCGGCGCCATCGGGGTGAGCGTCGACGCCCGCGCCCTGCGGCGGCTCGGCCTCCATCCCGACCAGCCGACCTCCGTCGTCGACGGACCGTCTCCGCCACGCTGGTGGCACGCGGCGGGTGCACGGTACGCCGCGCGAGGGCCCGTACGGCGGCGCCACGACGACCGGTGAGAACCTGGGAGAATCATGAAGACCACGTGGTTCAAGTCCAGCTACAGCGGCAGCCAGGGCGGCGACTGCCTCGAAGTCTCCTACGACTGGCGCAAGTCCAGCTACAGCGGCAGCGAGGGCGGTGACTGCGTAGAGGTCGCCACTCACACCGCCGCCGTCCACATCCGTGACTCCAAAGCCGCCCCCGTGGGCCCCGTCCTCACCGTCTCCCCGGCGACCTGGGCCGCCTTCGTCGGCCGGACCCGCGAGGCGTAGGTCAGAACCCGCCCCCGAAGTCCCCGCCCCCTCCCCCGCCACCCCCGCCGAAGTCCCCACCCCCGCCGAAGTCGCCCCCGTCGCCGAAGCCGCCGCCGAAGTCGCCCGGGTCGAAGTCGGCGCCCGAGACGTCGCCGCCGTCGTAGCCGCCGAAGCCGGTGTCGGCGTGGTCGGCGTAGCCGTAGTCGGCGGCGTAGGCCGGGGTGGACATCATGCTGCCCAGGAGGGTGCCGACGAGGAGGCCGGGGAGGATGCCGCCGCCGAAGTAGCCGCCCGCCCAGGGACCGTAGGCGGGGCCCGCGTCCCAGTAGGGGCGGCGGCCCTGGGCGGTGTCGACCTCGCGGATCACCGGGTCGCGGCCGTCGGCCAGCCGGGTGGCGTCGGCGGCGCAGACCGGGACCCGGCGCGCTGCGCCGCCCGGCGGCGTCCAGTCGGCGTCGGTGACCGAGGGGCCGTGGCGGGGGTCGAAGAAGCAGGGCGGGCGGCGCTCGGGCAGCGGGCGGCCCTCGCGGCGGGCGGCGAGCTGGGCGAGGGAGAAGCGGCCGTCCTCCAGGGCCTGGGTGACCGCGCGGACGTCCTCGGGCCGCCGGGCCGCGGCCATGGACTGCTTGGCCTGTTCATAGGCGTCCAGGCCGCGTTCGTAGTCGGCGCGCATGGCGTCGTCGGCGCCGGGCTCGGCCGGGTGGAAGTCCAGGCGGTCCAGTTCCTCGCCGAAGGCGGTGATGTCCTCGTCGACGACGACCCGCAGCTTCTCCAGCGCGGCCCGCTGCTCCGCCTCCCGGCGGCGGGCGGAGCGCCGCACCAGGGTGTACGCGCCGATGCCGCCGACCACCAGGACCGCCGCCGCGGTGATCAGCGCGGTGCTGGACATGCCGGTGGCGCGGCCCGAGGTACCCCAGGTGGAGGGGGCCGAGCCACGCATGTTGGCCAGGGCGCGGTCGGTGAAGTCCTTGAGCTGGGTTGCGGCGCTCTCGCCCCGAACGCTGGTGACCAGGTTCTGCACGGCGGTGCGCGGCAGCACCGAGGCGTCGGCGCGGGCGTCGAAACGGTCGCCGAGACGGACGGCGTAGGCGCCGGTGACGCCGGTGGCCGTGCGCAGATCGGTGAAGAGGTTCTGGGTGGGGTAGCCGGCCGGGAGGACCGTGATGAACAGGGGCTTGTCCGCGTCCTTGATGGTGCGGGCGAGCGCGTCGGCGGCGGCGGCCGGGAGCTGGGCGGAGGCGGCCGGGTCGACGTAGACGGGACTCTTGCGCAGGGCCTGGGCGATGGTGGAGATGCTGGTCGCCGCCTCGGCGCGCGGGACGCCGGTCACCACGAGGGACAGGGCGACCAGGACGGCCACGGTCAGCGCTGCCAGCAGTCTGACGGGGCCCAGGGGCGGGGCGACGGCCTTCATGGTTCGAAGCTACCTGAAATGTGACAATCGAGTTGTTCCGCCCTGTTCTGTCTTGTCCTGTTCCGTCCGACGTCCGATCGGGAGCCCGGCATGAGCACACCCCGCGATCTGCTGTACGTCACCCTGGACGTGCCCGGTGACCGTCCCGTCGAGCAGGGCGATCTGTCGCTGGCCCTCGCCGGGGCCGAGCTGGTCGACCTGCTCGCGGCCGGAGCCGTCTTCCTGGACGGTGACCGGATCCGGCCCGGCCTGCGCACGGCCACGGACGACCGGCTCCTGGACGCGGCGGAGGCCGCGCTGATCGGTGAGGCACCGTACGAGAGCGTGGAGGACTGGCTGTGGCGTCGCGGGAACGGCCTGGCGGCGTCCTACGGCGCCGCACTGGACGCGGCTAAGCACCCCGGCGGGAGCCGGCACCGCCGGCGGCCCGGACGAGCGGCCGCAGGTCCGGCGGCCACCGCCGCTCCGGCCGCGCGTCAGGACGCGGCCGGTCGCTGGGCGGCCCGCGAACCCGTCCTCGTCGCGCTGGCCGCCGCCCTGGGCATCGAGCCGGAGGCGACGGGCGCGGAGCCGCCCGCCGAGCCCGACGACGACGCGGTGGTCACCGTCGTGGCCGCCGTCGCCGACGCGGTGACCGAACTGGAGGCCGTACGGCAGCGGCGGCGCGTCGAGGACGCGGCCTTCGACAACATCTGGCGCTCGCCGTGACCGCGCGGGACCGGACTACGCCGCCGGGTCCACACCGGCCCGCAGCAGGCCGTACGTGTACGCGTCCTCCAGAGCCTGCCAGGACGCGGCGATGACGTTCTCGGCGACGCCGACCGTCGACCACTCGCCCTTGCCGTCCGAGGTGGAGATGAGGACCCGGGTGGTGGAGGAGGTGCCGTGCCTGCCCTCCAGGATGCGGACCTTGTAGTCGACCAGTTCCAGGGAGCCCAGCTGGGGGTAGATCTTCTCCAGGGCGACGCGCAGGGCACGGTCGAGGGCGTTGACCGGGCCGTTGCCCTCGGCGGTGGCGACGATGCGCTCCTTCTTGGCCCACAGCTTGACCGTGGCCTCGTTGGCGTGGGTGCCGTCGGGGCGGTCCTCGACGATGGCCCGCCAGGACTCCACGTCGAAGTACTTCAGCGGGCCGCCCTCGACCTCCGCGCGCAGCAGGAGTTCGAAGCTCGCGTCGGCGGCTTCGTAGGTGTAGCCCTTGAGTTCGCGCTCCTTGACGCGCTCGACGACTCGGCCGACCAGCTCGCGGTCGCCGCCGAGGTCGATGCCGAGCTCCCTGCCCTTCAGCTCGATGGAGGCGCGCCCGGCCATGTCGGAGACCAGCATGCGCATGGTGTTGCCGACCTGCTCGGGGTCGATGTGCTGGTACAGGTCGGGGTCGACCTTGATGGCGGAGGCGTGCAGGCCGGCCTTGTGGGCGAAGGCGGAGAGGCCGACGTAGGGCTGGTGGGTGGAGGGGGTGAGGTTGACGACCTCGGCGATGGCGTGGGAGATGCGGGTGGTCTCGCGCAGCCGGCCCTCGGGGAGCACCTGCTTGCCGTACTTGAGTTCCAGGGCGGCGACGACGGGGAAGAGGTTGGCGTTGCCGACGCGTTCGCCGTAGCCGTTGGCCGTGCACTGCACGTGGGTGGCGCCGGCGTCGACGGCGGCCAGGGTGTTGGCGACGGCGCAGCCGGTGTCGTCCTGGGCGTGGATGCCGAGGCGGGCGCCGGTGTCGGCGAGGACGGTGGCGACGACCGCGTGGACCTGGGCGGGGAGCATGCCGCCGTTGGTGTCGCACAGGACGACGACGTCCGCGCCGGCCTCGGACGCGGCCCGGACGACCGCCTTGGCGTACTCGGGGTCGGCGCGGTACCCGTCGAAGAAGTGCTCGCAGTCGACGAAGACGCGGCGGCCCTTGGAGCGCAGGTGGGAGACGGTGTCGCGGACCATCTCCAGGTTCTCCTCCAGGGTGGTGCGCAGCGCCAGCTCCACGTGCCGGTCGTGGGACTTGGCGACCAGGGTGATCACCTCGGCGCCCGAGTCCAGGAGCGCCTTGACCTGGGGGTCCTCCGCGGCCTTGGCGCCGGCCCTGCGGGTGGCGCCGAAGGCGACCAGCCGGGCGTTGCGGAAGTCGATCTCGTCCCGGGCGCGGGCGAAGAACTCGGTGTCCCGCGGGTTGGCGCCGGGCCAGCCGCCCTCGATGAACCCCACACCGAAGTCGTCCAGGTGGCGGGCGATGGCCAGCTTGTCGGCGACGGTGAGGTTGATGCCCTCCCGCTGGGCGCCGTCGCGCAGGGTGGTGTCGAAGACGTGGAACGAATCGTCCAGCCGGCTGGTTTCGGACATGTCTCAAGGCTCCTGATGTGGGATCTCGGTCGTACCGGAATGACCGGCTCCACCGTCCCCCCAATCCTCCCGCGCGCCCCGTCCCCGGCTGAAGGTGGGCCGGGAAAACGAAAGACCCCTCGCGGGTGCGAGAGGTCTGCGCGCGGGTCGAGGACGACGGTGGCCGCCCGTACCTGGTCGTACGTGACGGTCACTGCGGACCGGCGCGCCTGCTGCCAATAATCATGGCGAACGAGAGCACGGGAGCAGTCTGGCACAGTCCTGCCCCCGTACTCATCGATGTCTCAGGATGCGGGCGTCAACGTGGACGCCTCGGCGTTCTTCACCCGCGTCAGGTCCAGGTCGCGGGTCTCCCGCATGCTGATGTACACCACCAGGGACACGGCCGCGCACGCCGCCACGTACCAGAAGAACCCGGACTCGGCCCCGGCGTTCTTGAACCACAGGGCGACGTATTCCGCCGTCCCGCCGAACAGGGCGTTGGCGAGGGCGTACGGCAGGGCCACGCCGAGCGCGCGCACGCCCGTGGGGAACAGCTCGGCCTTCACGCAGGCGTTGATCGAGGTGTAGCCGGTGACCACGACCAGCGCGAGCAGGGAGAGGCCGAGCGCCGGCCAGTAGCTGCCCGCGTGCTTCAGCAGCGTCATGACCGGCACGGTCAGGAAGGTCGAGCCGACCGCGAAGGTGATCAGCAGCGGGCGGCGGCCGATCCGGTCGGAGAGCCGGCCAGCCAGCGGCTGGAGGCAGGCGAAGACGATCAGCGCGGTGAAGGAGACCAGCGTCGCGGTCCGCTTGGGCAGGCCCGCGGAGTTGGACAGGTACTTGGTGAGGTAGGTGGTGTACGTGTAGTACGCCACCGTGCCGCCCATGGTCAGGGCCATCACCAGCAGCGCCTCCCGCTTGTGCCGCCACAGGGCGCGCAGCGTGCCGCGCTCCTCGCCGCTGTCGTCGGCCTCGTACACGTCGGTCTCCAGCATGCTGCGCCGCAGGTAGAAGATGACGGCGGCGCCGAGCGCGCCCACCACGAACGGGATGCGCCAGCCGTAGCTGTGCAGCGCGTCGTCGGACATGGTGCGCTGGAGCAGGATCTGCAGGCCGAGACCGACGATCTGGCCTGCGGTCATCGACACGTACTGGAAGCTGGAGGCGAACCCGCGCCGGCGCGGATCGGACGCCTCGGTGAGGTAGGTGGCGCTCGCCGCGTACTCGCCGCCGACCGACAGCCCCTGGAGGAGCCGGGCGAGGAGCAGCACCAGCGCGCCGCCGTACCCCGCGACCCCGTAGGTGGGGGCGACGGCGATGAGGACGGCGGAGGCGGACATCAGGGTGACGGTCAGGGTCAGCGCCGCCTTGCGGCCCCGGCGGTCGCCGACGCGGCCGAGCAGCCAGCCGCCCACCGGCCGCATGAAGAAACCGACCGCGAAGATGCCCGCGGTGTTCATCATCTGGGCGGTCGGGTTCCCGTGCGGGAAGAACGCCCCGGCGAAGTAGGTGGCGAAGCTGGCGTAGACGAACCAGTCGTACCACTCCACCATGTTGCCGGCCGAACCGATCCAGATCTTCTTCCAGTGCTCTCGTCCCATGAGCCCTCATTGCCCCGCCGGGACTCGGCCGACGCATGGGCCGGGACACGGCCGGCCCAACGGGCGGGAGCGGTGGAAGCGGCCTACCGGTTCAGGGACTCGTCCAGGAAGTCCCGTACGTGGCCGAGCACCCGCTCCCGGCCGGTGCCGCGCAGGCCGATCGCCACGTGGATGGCGAAGCCGTCGAGGAGGGCGCGCAGCCGGGTGGCGAAGCGGTCGGCGTCGACGGGCCGGAACTCGCCGCGCGAGACGCCCTCGGCGACGAGGGCGGCCAGGTCGCGGTGCCAGGCCCCCTCGATGGCCGCCTGCCGCTCGCGGCCGTCCTCGTCGGCGGTCAGCGAGCGGTTCCAGACCTCCAGCCACAGCGTCCAGTGGGGGTCGCGGTGGCCGTCGGGCACGTACAGGCCGACGTAGGCGTCGAGGCGTTCGCGGGCGGAGACGCCGCGGGCCAGCAGCCGGCCGCGTTCGGCGCCGAGCCGGCTCTCGCTCCACTCCAGGGTGCGCAGGAGCAGCTCGTCCTTGGAGCCGAAGTAGTAGAGCAGATGGCCGCTGCTCATGCCGACCTCGCGGCCGAGCGCCGCCATGGTGAGTTTCTCCAGACCGCGCTCGGCGATCATCTCCATGGCGGCGGCGAGGACCTCCTCGCGGGGCGGCGCGTTCCTGCGCGCCCGTGCCGCATCGGCCATCTGCTGCTCCTGTACGTGTCAGACCTTCGGCTGCTGCTGGGTGATGCAGTGGATACCGCCGTAGTTCGAACCACTAAGGCGATGACCTGCACAGATGGCGATTCTCCCACACCCGATGG
>NZ_JBHJUW010000118.1:0-27993 GCF_042268205.1 Streptomyces sp. NPDC056160 | reverse complement strand
GTCCCGGGACCGAGAGGTCCCGGGACAGCCCCTTTTCCAGCGCTCGACCAGCGTCACCGTGATCCCGGGGAAGACCCCCACGTCCAGGCCGCCCGCGTACCGGGCGGCCGGGACGGGGCTGCGGGGTGACCTCGCGCGGTCCGGGCAGGTACGAGGCCAGGCCGGACAGGTACTCGGTGCCCCGCGGGGAGAGGACGCGCACCTGGGCGGTACCCGGCAGACGGGGCACGGTCTCGACGCTCTCGGACCAGATCTCGTCGCGAGACTCGCGTCGAGGTGCGGCGTGGCCGGTGCGGGCAGCTCGGCCACAAGCCGCCAGCCGTCGGCTTTTTTTTTGGGGGGGGCGGTCGGCGGGGGGATCTCGTCCGGACCGTCGACCAGGACCAGGGCGCGGCGCCGCCGTCAGGACGCGTTCGCCCCAGCCATCAGGACGCGTACGGCCAGCCCTCCGGCGGGGCGAGCGGGCCGCTCACCGCCTTGAGGAAGCCGGTCGGGGAGGGGAGCGGCCCGGTGCGGTCAGGGTGCGCAGGGGCAGCACGCAGGGACACGGCCGCCGTGCCGGACGGCGGTGACCGTGGCGGGGGCGGTCATACCGGTGCGGCGCGTCCAGGGGCCTGTGGTCATCGAGGGAGTTCCTCTCGCGTCCGTAACGCTGTGGATGGGGTGCGAGCACGTTCCTGCGCCAGGGGGGCGGGAGGGGAACCGATTGATTACTTGCTGGTAACTCTGCTGAGACGAACGCCATATGAGCCCGGTCACAGGGAAGCGAGGGGCAGGGGGGGCTGCCGGTGACATGGGGCACAGGCGTTTCCAGCTGTACTACGGCGCTTAGTGGGGGACAGGAATCAATAAATCGGGCATTTCGCCTGCCTGAATGGGCTGTCATGGGGGTTTTACAGGCGTTTTGTCCCAGATGGGCGAGGTGTCAAGAGATCTGAATCACTGTCCTCTCTTACTAGTTTGTGTCGTAGAGGGGGTGTTTGAGGCGCGATGACCGGCCGGGTTACCAAGGTGTGGCCCGCCCGGCGAAGCACCTGCGTCCGGGAGGTCCTCATGTCCCCCACCCACAGAGGTTTCGATGTTCCAGCGCGCCACCGTCCGTTCTTCCCGTGCGACCAAGCTCCGTACCCGTGCCGCCGTCCTGGCCGCAGGCCTGGGAGTCACGGCCGCGCTGGGAGCGGGCGCCGCGTCGGCCGCCGAGATGGCGGCCCCGACCGCCACCGTCGCCAAGTCGGCGGCGGCCTGGGTCGACCCGGTGAAGAACTACACCCTCACCGCCAGCTTCAACCAGGGCGGCAGCCACTGGATGCACAAGCACAGCGGCCAGGACTTCGCCGTGCCGATCGGCACCGACGTCGTCGCCGCGCACGGCGGTACGGTCGTCAAGGCCGGTCCCAACGGCGGCGGCGACGGCCCCGCCTACGGCAACGCGATCGTCATCAAGCACGCCAACGGGCTCTACTCCCAGTACGCCCATCTCTCCCGTATCGACGTGAAGGTCGGCCAGGTCCTCGCCACCGGGCAGCACATAGCCAAGTCCGGCAACACCGGCAACACCACCGGTCCGCACCTGCACTTCGAGGTCCGCACGACCCCGAACTACGGCTCCGCCGTCAACCCGGTCGTCTTCCTGCGCGCCCACGGCGTGAAGGTCTGAGGCCGGTCCGAAGCCCGGAGCCGAGGCGTGACGGCCTGGGCGCACCCCGGGTGACGCCAGGCTGAACGATTCATCACCGTGCCGCCCCGCTGTGTCCGCAGCGGGGCGGCACGGTGCTGTGCGCTCAGGCCCCGCGGGCGCCCCGGTGGGCCTGGGTCACCAGGTCGATGGAGACCTCGAGCACGGCCTTGCGCCGCTCCTCGGGGTCGCCTTCGAGGTCCTGCATGACGAACATGCCGGCGTGCAGCGTGAACAGGGCGCTGATGCAGCGCACCTGGTCGGTCAGGCTCGCGTCCGGGTCGATGATGATGTCCCGCAGGCCGCGCATCCGGTCCTTGAAGGTGTCGCCGATGCGCAGTTCCCGTACCGTCGCCTGGTTCTCCTGCATGAAGCGGAACAGCGGGGAGGCGCCGGCCAGCGCGTCGCTGTAGCGGCGGACGATCTCCTGCTTGGTCTCCAGCGTGTGCGGCTGGCCCCTGCCCCACTCGATCAGGTCCTGGATCGGCTGCGTCAGGTCCTCGAAGAGGCTGACGATGATCTCTTCCTTGGTCCTGAAGTGGTAGTAGAGCGCGGCTTTCGTGACGTCCAGGCGCTCGGCGATCTCGCGCAGGGACGTCTTCTCGTAGCCCTGCTCGGCGAAGAGTTCGAGGGCCACGTCCTGGATGCGCTGGCGGGTGTTGCCGCGGCGCTGCTGCTTGGTGCCGTCCATCGTGACGCCCATCCTCGTACTCCTTGCGCTGTCCCGGAAACCTACCTGCCGACAGGCCAGTGAAAACTTACTTGACGCCCGGCTAGTAAAGCTCTACCTTCCCGAGTGTAATGACTTGCCGGGCGGCAAGTAAGTGGGACAGGTACACCTGGGGGAGCTGGGGAACGATGGCGGACACAGCGATAGCCACGGCAGAGGCCGAGAAAACGGGCGAGCAGCCCAGGAGCGTACGGGTCGTGCTGCTCGCGCTCATGATCGCCATGATGCTCGCGATGCTCGACAACATGATCGTGGGCACCGCGATGCCGACGATCGTCGGCGAGCTGGGCGGGCTCCAGCACCTGTCCTGGGTGGTGACCGCCTACACGCTCGCCACCGCGGCGGCCACCCCGCTGTGGGGCAAGCTCGGCGACATGTACGGGCGCAAGGGCGCCTTCATGACCTCCATCGTGATCTTCCTGGCCGGTTCCGCGCTGAGTGGCATGGCGCAGGACATGGGCCAGCTGATCGGCTTCCGCGCCCTTCAGGGCCTGGGCGCCGGCGGTCTGATGGTCGGCGTGATGGCCATCATCGGCGACCTGATCCCGCCCCGTGAGCGCGGCAAGTACCAGGGCATGATGGCCGGCGTCATGGCGCTGGCGATGATCGGCGGCCCGCTGGTCGGCGGCACCATCACCGACAACTGGGGCTGGCGCTGGGCCTTCTACATCAACCTGCCGCTCGGCGCGGTGGCGCTCGTCGCGATCAGCGTCGTGCTGCACCTGCCGAAGAAGCGCTCGCAGGCGCGCGTCGACTACCTGGGCGCCGCGCTGCTCACCCTCGGTATCAGCTCCATCGTGCTCGTCACCACCTGGGGCGGCACGGAGTACGCCTGGACGTCCGCGCGGATCATGGAACTGACCGCGATCGGCGTGGCCGCGCTCGTCGGGTTCGCGTTCTGGCAGACCAAGGCCGCCGAGCCGATCGTGCCGCTGCACATCTTCCGCAGCCGCAACTTCACCCTGATGTCGGTCATCGGCTTCATCACCGGCTTCGTGATGTTCGGCGCGGTGCTCTTCCTGCCGCTGTACCAGCAGTCGGTGCAGGGAGCCTCCGCGACCAACTCCGGCCTCCTGCTGCTGCCCATGCTCGGCGCGATGCTCGTCGTGTCGATGATCGCGGGCCGGGTCACCACCAACAGCGGCCGCTACAAGATCTTCCCGGTGGTCGGCAGCGTCCTCATGGTGGCCGGGCTGTACCTGCTGTCCATGATGGACACGGAGACCACCCGGCTCACCTCGGGTCTGTACATGGCCGTCCTCGGCGCGGGCATGGGCTGCCTGATGCAGATCACCATGCTGGTCGCGCAGAACAGCGTCCAGATGAAGGACATCGGCGTGGCCTCCTCGTCCGCCACCCTCTTCCGTACGCTCGGCTCGTCCTTCGGCGTCGCGATCATGGGCGCGCTCTTCAACAACCGGGTCCAGGACGTCATGGCCGAGCGGGCCGGCGCCTCGGGCTCCAAGATGACCGAGAAGTCCGCGCAACTGGACGCGGCGAGCCTGGCCAAGCTCCCGGACGCCATCCGCGAGGCCTACCAGCACGCGGTGTCCTCCGGAACGCACTCGGCCTTCCTGCTCGGCTCCGTGGTGGGCATCGTCGCCCTGGTCGCCGCGGTGTTCGTGAAGGAAGTCCCGCTGAAGGGCGCAGGCCCGGCCACGGCGAAGGCGGCCGACGCGCAGGTGACCGACGCGAAGGCGGCGGAGGCGCAGGCGTAGAGCGGCGCTCCCGGGCTTCCCCGGAAGCGCCCGCGCGCCCCCGCACCGCACGGAGGCCCCCGGCTCTCGCCGGGGGCCTTCGTCGTTCCTTCGTCGTTCCTTCGTCGCGCCTTCGTCGTGTTCTCGCCGTGCCTCCGCCGTGCCGAGAGAGGCCGGTCTCCCTCAGGCCGGCAGGGTCGGGTAGCTGCCCGTGCTGGTCGGCGCGTGCTCCGGGAGCCACAGGACGGCGACCGCGCCCTCGGCCGGGACGTGCTCGGGAGCGCCCGCGGGCCGGACGTTGCGGAACGTCAGCCGGGCGCCCAGGACGCGGGCCTGCCCGGCGGCGATGGTCAGGCCGAGGCCGTGGCCGCGCCCGGCCCGGTCCGCGCTGCCGGTGCGGAAGCGGCTCGGGCCCTCGGCGAGCAGCGCCTCGGGGAAGCCGGGGCCGTGGTCTCGCACCCGGATGACCCGGCCTTCGACGGTCACCTGGATCGGCGGCCTGCCGTGCCGGGCCGCGTTGGTGATCAGGTTGAACAGCACCCGCTCCAGCCGCCGCGGGTCGGTGGTGACCATCGACTCGTGCACGACGCGTACCTCGACGTCCGGGTCCTTGGCCGCCACCCGCCGGGCGACGAACTCGCCGAGCAGGATGTCCTGGAGTTCGGCCCGCTCGGAGGCGCCGTCGAGCCGGGCCACCTCCAGGACGTCCTCCACCAGGGTGCGCATGGCCTTCGCGCGGTCCAGGACCAGTTCCGTGGGGCGGCCCGGCGGCAGCAGTTCGGCCGCCGTCAGCAGCCCGGTCACCGGAGTGCGCAGCTCATGCGCGATGTCCGCGGTGACCCGCCGCTCGGCCTCCAGCCGCTGCTGCAGCGTGTCCGCCATCGCGTCCACCGCGCGCGCGAGGTCGTCGGTCTCGTCGCGCACGACACCGCCGATGGCGTCGCGGACCCGTACGTCCGGCTCGCCGTTGGCGACCCGGTTCGCGGCCGCGGAGGCCTTGCGCAGCCGGCGCGAGAGCTGGCCGCCGATGAGCACGCCCAGCGCACTGCCCCCGAGGACGACCGCGATGGAACCGATGACCAGGGCCTGGTCGAGGTCCCTGAGGATGTTCGCGCTGCGGTCGGTGAAGTGGGTGTGCACAGAAAGTACGTGGCCGCCCTTGATCGGCATGGCCGCCCAGATGTCGGGCACCCCGCCCCGGTGGTCGGTCACGTACGTCGCCCGGCGGCCCTCGCGGATGCTCTGCTGCAGCTCGGGGGGCAGCAGCGGATCGTCGATCTTGATGATCGACGAGGTCGGCCGGTGACCGGGCCGCTCGTACAGCGGCTGGGCGTACACGAGCCGCGAGTCGGCGAGGTCGCGGGCGTTGTCCAGCATGGACACCCGCGCGGCGTTGTGCACGACCAGGCTCAGCGCGATCGCGATCAGCGAGCCCACCAGGGCGATGGCCGCGCTGAGCTTCCACCGCAGGCCGGTACGGATGTCCGCGTGCTCCAGGCGCCCCGGGAGCAGGCGTCGCGTGTTCCCCCGCATGCGTGCCCCGCTCAGGCCTTCAGCTTGTAGCCGAAGCCGCGGACCGTCTCGATGCGGTCCTGGCCGATCTTGGCACGCAGCCGCTGCACGTGGACGTCGACGACCCGGGTGTCGCCGCCCCAGCCGTAGTCCCAGACCCGCTCCAGGAGCTTGTCCCGGGACAGGACCGTGCCCGGCGCCGAGGAGAACTCCAGGAGCAGCCGCATCTCGGTCGGCGTGAGGCCCACCGGCCGCCCCGCCCGGCGCACCTCCATGCCCTCGGTGTCGACCTCCAGGTCGCCGAAGGTCAGCACGCCGTCCGCGCCGGCCGCGCCCTCCTCGCCCCGGTCGCCGCCGGCGTGCCCGAAGCGGCGCAGCACCGCGCGGATCCGGGCGACGAGGACGGCGCCGTCGAACGGCTTGGTCACGTAGTCGTCGGCGCCCGCCTCCAGGCCGAGGACGACGTCGATGGAGTCCGCGCGCGCCGACAGCATGATCACCGGCACGGTCGACTCGTCGCGGATGCGGCGGCACAGGCTGACGCCGTCGAGGCCGGGGACCATGACGTCCAGCAGTGCGATGTCCGGCCGTCGCGCCCGGAACGCCTCCAGGCCGGACAGCCCGTCGGGCATCGCCGTGACCGCGAAGCCGTCCCGCTCCAGCGCGAGCTGGGTGGCCTCGCGGATGACGTCGTCGTCCTCGACGAACAGGACGTGGGTCTGGTCTGCCATCCCGGTGCTCTCAGTCCTCGTGTGCTTCAGGTGGTGCGCCCCCTGGGGGGACGCGCCTGATCGGTGGTGCGTTCCTCGGCGCCGTGCACCGCCGGTGGTGGGCCCGCCGGTGCCGTGCCCGCCTGTCGCCTACCCGGCGGGTGCCGCGTTCACCAGGGGATCGGACGGGCGGGCCCGATCGGTTCACGCCGCCGGATCCACCCGGTGGTCAGCTGGGCGGTTCCGGTACCGGCTCGGGCTCGTCCGCGGCCTTGGACGCCGCGGCGCTCCCTCCGACGGCCTTGCTGTACTCGTTGCGCGTACTGAACGCCTTGGTGAAGCGGCTGCCGGACCAGCGGTAGGTGATGACGTCCTCGCCGGACGGGTTCGAGACCGGATCGCCCCGCTCGTACACCTGCTTGGTCACCACGAGGTCGCCGCGGTCGATCTCGGCGTACACCGGAGGGTCCTCGGCCGCGAACACGTTCTCGTAGTGGTCGCCGGCCTGCTCCCGGTACACATAGGCACCGAGGCCCACGGCGTCCCCGCAGGTCAGCACGTTGATGACGATGTCGTCCGCGGAACTGCCGGTCAGCTTGCCGTACGACACGTCCACAGGGTACTCGTCGGCGACGCACGGTTTGAGCCCGCGCTTGACCGAGGGGGAGACCTTCGGGTCGTCCTTGACCAGCCGGACCGCGTCCACCGGGCGGGGGGTGTCGCTGGGGCTGGGGGTGGGCGCGGCCGGGGTCCCCGCCACCGAGCTGGCGTCGGCGGGCCCCTCGTCGCGAGCGCCGGTGCCGCCCGTACCGCAGGCGGACACCAAAAGGGCGAGGGCGGCGAGCACGGCCACCGCCGTGCTCACCGCCTGGAAGGTCCCTCGAGCCGCACTGGGCTCAGGGCCGGCGCTCAGGCCGCGCAACGCTCCCGCTCCTCACGCTCCAGCGCGCGTGCGTCCAGATCGCGGGCCTCCAGCTCCTCGCGGAGCCGGGCGAGCGCCCGGTGCAGCGTGCTCTTGACCGTTCCCGCGGACATGCCGAGTGCCGCGGCGGTCTCCTCCGTGGACATCTGCTCCCAGTGTCGCAGCACGACGACACTGCGTTGCTTCGGAGCGAGAACTTTCATGATGTCCATGAGCAGCGCACGGTCGGCGTGCTGTTCGGTGGAGTCGTCGACCGAGGCGTCCGGGAGCTGCTCGGTCGGGACCTCCTCCAGCTTCCGGGCCCGCCACCACTCGGTACGCGTGTTGATCATGACGCGGCGCAGGTAGGCGTCCGCGAGCCGCTTGTCGGCGATGCCGTCCCAGCGGCCGTACGTCCGTACGAGCGCGGTCTGCAGGAGGTCCTGGGCGTCGACCGGGTCCGGCACCAGCCGGCGTGCACTGCGCAGCAGCGCGTCCTGCCGGGTACGCACGTACTCCTCGAACTCGAGCACCTCACCCTGCGCCATGATCAACCGCCTCCGCTCCCCGTTTTCCGGCCTGTCTCCCGCCGGACCCCGAGCCTGTGTGCGAGCGACTGTGGTCGGCAGCCGCCCGGTGCCTGTCGGGCACGGAAATGAAGGTACGGAGGGGTTGTCACGGCGCTGTCCGAAGCAGCCTGCGGCTAGCGCTCGGCTGTGCGTCGGTTGTGTAACGGACGGAGGAACGGGGTAAAGGAGTGCTCCGATTAGTCCCGTTCTAGGGGGATTTGTACCTCAGGGTGGCGCGCGGGTCTGTGACACAGAGGCCCGCGACGCCCCCTGAGGCTGTGATGCGGCTGTGAAGTGACGGAGTGTCGGCGACGTGGCGTCAGCGACGTGGCGTCAGCGACGTGGTGTCAGGTCAGCGGCAGTCGGTACAGACCGCTCGGCAGCGGCTCCACCAGACCGTCCGCGACGAGCCCGTCCAGGGCCCGGGCCCGCTGGACCGGCTCGTGCCACACCCGGTCGAGCACCGCCTGCGGCACCGGTGTGTGCGCTTCCCGCAGCACGGCGAGCAGCTTGCCGCGCACCTGCCGGTCCGTACCGGCGTACGTCTGGCCGCGGCGCGGTGGTCCCTCGTGCTCCGGTTTGCCCGCCAGCCGCCAGGCGCAGTGCGCGGCGATCGGACAGCGCGGGCACGACTCGTTCTTCGCCGTGCACACCAGTGCGCCCAGCTCCATGGAGGCGGCGGCCCAGCGGGCGGCGGTCCGCTCGTCCTCGGGCAGCAGGGCGCGCGCCAGCCGGCGTTCGGCCGCGGTGGTCGCGTTCGGCGGGTACTGCACTCCGGTGACCGCGCGGGCCAGGACCCGGCGGACGTTGGTGTCCAGCACGGCGTGCCGCTGCCCGTAGGCGAAGGAGGCGACCGCCGCCGCCGTGTACTCGCCGATGCCGGGCAGGGCCAGCAACTGCGCGTGCTCGGTGGGTACGTCGCCGCCGTGCCGTTCCGTTATGGCGACCGCGGCGCCGTGCAGGCGCAGGGCGCGGCGCGGGTAACCGAGCCGGCCCCAGGCGCGGACCGCCTCGCCGGGCGCCTCCTTGGCGAGGTCGGCGGGGCGCGGCCAGCGCTCCAGCCACTGCTCGTAGACGGGGAGCACGCGGTTCACCGGCGTCTGCTGCAGCATGAACTCGCTGACCATCACGCCCCAGGCGCCGGCGTCGGCGCGTCGCCAGGGCAGGTCGCGGGCGTTGCCGTCGAACCAGGTGATGACCTGGGTGTGCAGGGTCTCGCCGAGCCGGGGGGAATCGGCGGACTCGGCGGTGCGCTCGGTGCAGGGTTCGTCGGCGGACTCGGCGGACTCGGCGGACTCGGCGGACTCGGCGGACTCGGCGGACTCGGCGGGGTGCTCTGCGGGGGACTCGGCGGTCGGGTGCGCGGTGGTGCCGGAGGTGGTGATCGTGCCGGTGGCCGGGTGCGCGGCGGTGGTGTCGGGGGCCGCCGTGGCGGTGGCCGTGCCGGTCTCGGTCTCGGTCCGGGCGGTGGTCTCGGGGGCGGGGGCCGGGGCTGTGGGGCTGCTGTGTGGGGGCAGTGTGGGCGCAGTCATGACGTTTCCGATCCTGCCACGTGGCGGCGGACGGGCGTGTGACCCGGCGCGGGCCGTTTCGTCACCGACCGTCGCGCCGCCGTCACCGGCCCGGCAAGGCGGCTCGCCGACAGGGGCGTTGCCGGAATGATGATCCGGAAAAGTTGTGGTCGGCGCGGCGGGTGGGGCGGGCGGAGGCCACGATCTCTCGTACAGTTTGGGCGTGGGATCTCTGCGCAATCCGGTCGGGCCGCTTCCCTCCTCCATCTACTGGCGACGGAGGGTCGTACTGCTGTCCTTGGTGGCCGTGTTGGCCCTGCTGGGCATCTGGATCGCCACCTCGGGCGGCGGCGGGGGCCACAAGGACACCGGGGGCGCCGCGGGCGGCAAGAATCCCACCCCGTCCACCATCGGCCCCGGCCCCTCCGAATCCGGTCCCGCGATCAGCCAACACCCCGGCGGACGCGACGAGTCCGGCGGCGGTGACTCGGACGGGTCCGGCTCCTCGGCGGGCGGCAGCGGCGGCTCCGGCGGTTCGGGCGCGGGCGGCTCCGGCGCTTCGTCCGGGGGGTCCGCCGGTGGTGCGGGCGACGACGCCAAGGGCGGCGGCACGGGCGCGGCGCTGCCGGCCAAGAGCACGCTTCCCGACTGCACGCCCACGGCGGTGAGGCTGAGCCTGCGCAGCGTGCGCAACACCTACGCCCCCGGCGAGACGCCCGCCTTCGAGCTGGCCGCGAAGAACTCCTCCGGCACCGACTGCAAGGTGGACCTGGGGCCGAAGAGCGCGGTGGTGACGGTCAGTCAGGCCGACAGCAGCGGCTCCTACTGGTCGTCCGCCGACTGCCCGAAGACGGCCGGGAGCCTGCTCTACCGGGTGCCGGCCGGCAGCGGCATCACCTCCACCGTGCGCTGGGACCGCAAGCCGAGCGCCCCGCGGTGCGCGACCCCGCCCGCGGGCTCCGCCGGGCTGGGCAAGACGTACCTGGTGGAGGCGAAGGTGCCGGGGTACGGGAAGCTGCAGACGTCGTTCGTCCTGTCGGCGGACTGAGCCGTACGGACGCCGGTCCGGGCGGGCGCCGCCCTCAGCGCGGGCGGGCCGCTACGGCCACGGCCCGGGATCCGGCACAAGGGCTCTGGTGCTGTGACCGCGTAGGTCCACCGGGTTGGCGGTCGTGGCGGTGGGATGTGCGGCGACGTCCGATCCGCTCGCTGGAGACCCGGTGGCCGAGCCTGTCCGGGTACGCAGACTGACCGACCAGGAGGGGCAGAAGCTGCGGCGGACCGTGCGCAGGGGCAGCACCGACTCGGTGCGCCTCCGGCGGCGATGATGCTGCTCGCCTCGGCCGGCGGGAACCGGGCGCCTGTGATCGCCCAGCTGGTCCAGGCGACGAGGACACCGTCCGGGACGTGATCCACCACTTCGACACCCTGATCGCGACGCCAAGCTCGACCGGATCGAGCAGGTGCTGGACCGCTTCGCGGACCGGGTCTTCGCCTTCGACGAGTTCGGGCCCCGGGGGACCCGGCCCACTGCGGGCTCCTGCCGGGCGAAGCAGGGCAAGCCGAACCGGCTGCCGGCGACCTACCGCCGCACTCACGGCGTCACCTGCTTCCACGGCTGCTGCTCCGGGGACGACGACCGCCTGTGGGGGCGTCAACCGACGTCACGAGGGCACCGCCTGCACCCCGGCCGCGCTCAAGTCGATCCGCGCCGCCCGACTCGACGGCGCCCCGATCTACATCATCCTGGACAACCTCTCCGCCCACACCGGCGCGGACATCCGCCGCTGGGCGAAGTAGAACAAGGCCGAGCTGTGCTTCACCCCGACCTACGCTTCCCGGGCCGATCCGGTCGAGGCCCACTTCGGCCCAGCGGCAGGAGGATGACTCAGGGGGCGGACGGTCCGATCTCCCCCGCAAAGACGATGACCTGGTCGATGAGGCTCCGCCGCAGATGGACGACGTCCGTTCCCGCCAGGCGGGGGCCTCCATCCGGCGTGGTGAAGACCCACTGGTACCGGGCCCATTCGTCGGGCATGTCCACCGCTGAGCAGCGCACCATCGTGCCGGTCCCCGCCGGGTGGCGCCGGATGTCCAGCACGAACCGCTCGACCGCCGCGATTCCTTCGCTGCGGCCCAACGGCCCCCAGAAGACCACGTCTGAGGTCAGGGCCTGGGAGAGCAGGGCAGTCACATAGCTGTCGTCCGAGGCGTTGAACGCGGAGATGAACGTGTCGATCGCGGAGCGTGCAATCTCTTCCTGCATGCCCCAGTAATACCAGCCGGCTCGCGTGCGCTCGTCCCGCGAGCCGTCTTCCGACCACGGTGAACCATCCCGGTCACAGCACTAGACGTACCGCTCCAGGATCGACGACTCCGCCAGCCGGGACAGGCCCTCGCGGACGCTGCGGGCACGGGCCTCGCCCACGCCGTCCACCGTCTGGAGGTCGTCGACGCTGGCCGCCAGCAGCTTCTGCAGGCCGCCGAAGTGCTCGACCAGGCGGTCGATGATGGCGCCGGGCAGCCGCGGGACCTTGGCCAGCAGGCGGAAGCCGCGCGGGGAGACCGCCGAGTCGAGGGTCTCGGGCGAGCCGGTGTAGCCCAGCGCGCGGGCCACGGTGGACATCTCCAGCAGCTCCGCGTGCGAGAGCTTGTCCAGCTCGGCCAGGGCCTCCTCGACCGTGCGGGAACGCTTGGCCGTGGGCTCGGGGACGTAGTCCCGGACGACCAGTTCGCGCTCGGGCTCCACGCCCGCAATCAACTCGTCCAGCTGGAGCGCGAGGAGACGGCCGTCGGTGCCCAGCTCCACCACGTACTCGGCGATCTCGGTGGCGATGCGGCGCACCATCTCCAGGCGCTGGGCGACCGCCGAGACGTCCCGGACCGTCACCAGGTCCTCGATCTCCAGCGCCGACAGCGTGCCCGCGACCTCGTCCAGGCGCAGCTTGTAGCGTTCCAGGGTCGCCAGGGCCTGGTTGGCGCGGGAGAGGATCGCCGCGGAGTCCTCCAGGACCCGGCGCTGCCCGTCGACGTAGAGGGCGATCAGCCGCATCGACTGGGAGACGGAGACCACCGGGAAGCCGACCTGCTTGCTGACCCGGTCCGCCGTGCGGTGCCGGGTGCCGGTCTCCTCCGTCGGGATCGTCGGGTCCGGCACCAGCTGCACGCCCGCCCGCAGGATCTTCGACAGGTCCGAGGACAGCACGATGCCGCCGTCCAGCTTGCACAGCTCCCGCAGCCGCGTCGCCGTGAACTCGACGTCCAGGACGAAGCCGCCCGTGCACATCGTCTCCACGGTCTTGTCGGAGCCCAGCACGATCAGGCCGCCGGTGTTGCCGCGGAGCACCCGCTCCAGTCCGTCCCGCAGGGCCGTGCCGGGTGCCACGGCGCTCAGTGAGGCGCGCATCAGGCCATCGGCGCCGGAGCTCCCACCGGACTTTCCGGGAGCTGCTGCCCGGTCGTTGGCTGCCACTGCACTCCTCCGGTCGCAGGTTCTTCTGGCGCTCCCGTTTCGCACACTGGGTTCGTACGGACGGGCGGGACCAGGGCAAAGTCTACCGGCGCTCCTCCTGCTCCCGCGGGGCCTCTCGGCGACGCGAGCGCGGCAGGACCCGCAGCGCGTCCCCCATGTCGGCCACTTCCAGGACCTTCATCCCGGCCGGGACCTTGCCCGGGTCGCCCGGCACCAGGGCGTGCGTGAACCCCAGGCGGTGCGCCTCCGAGAGCCGGCGCTGCACGCCCGTGACCCGTCTGACCTCGCCCGCCAGGCCCACCTCGCCGATCGCCACGAGGTTCTTCGGCAACGGGGTGTCGCTCGCCGCCGAGGCCAGCGCGAGCGCGATCGCGAGGTCGGCG
This sequence comes from Streptomyces sp. NPDC056160, assembly GCF_042268205.1. NCBI lineage: Bacteria > Bacillati > Actinomycetota > Actinomycetes > Kitasatosporales > Streptomycetaceae > Streptomyces > Streptomyces sp. NPDC056160. Next base: position 14,833 of record NZ_JBHJUW010000118.1, on the reverse strand, counting down.
GCGGGCTCGGACAGCTTCACCCCGCCGACCGTCGCCGAGTAGATGTCCCGCTTGCCCAGCGCGCTGATCCGGCCGCGCTGCTCCAGCACGGCCAGCATCATCGACACACGGGAGGTCTCCAGGCCCGACGTCGTACGCCGCGGCGAGGGGATCTGGGAGTCCACCGTGAGCGCCTGCACCTCGGCGACCAGCGGGCGGCGGCCCTCCAGGGTCACGGTCAGGCAGGTGCCGGGCACCGGCTCGGCGCGGCGGGTCAGGAACAGGCCGCTGGGGTCGGCCAGGCCCGTGATGCCCTCGTCGTGCAGCTCGAAGCAGCCCACCTCGTCGGTGGCGCCGTAGCGGTTCTTGACGCCGCGGACCAGGCGCAGGCGTGCGTGCCGGTCGCCCTCGAAGTGGAGCACCACGTCCACCAGGTGCTCCAGCAGGCGCGGGCCCGCGATCGCACCGTCCTTGGTGACATGGCCCACCAGCAGGGTGGACATGCCGCGCTCCTTGGAGGCGCGGATCAGCGCCCCGGCCACCTCGCGCACCTGCGCCATGCCGCCGGGCGCGCCGTCGATCTCGGGGGAGGCCACCGTCTGCACCGAGTCGAGGACCAGCAGCGAGGGCTTCACCGCGTCCAAGTGCCCGAGGACGGCGGCCAGATCGGTCTCGGCGGCCAGGTAGAGGTGGTCGTCCAGGGCGCCGATGCGGTCGGCGCGCAGCCGGACCTGGCTCGCGGACTCCTCACCCGTGACGTACAGCGTGCGGTGCTCATCGCTCGCCGCCTTGGCGGCCACGTCCAGCAGCAGCGTGGACTTGCCGACGCCGGGCTCACCGGCCAGCAGGACGACGGCGCCGGGGACCAGCCCGCCGCCCAGCACGCGGTCCAGCTCGGGCACACCGGTGGAGCGGGCGGTCGCCTGGCGCCCGTCGACCTGGCCGATGGGCAGGGCGGAGCTGGTGACGCGGCCCGGAGCCGTCGTGCGGACCGCGGGCGCGCCGTACTCCTCGACCGTGCCCCAGGCCTGGCACTCGGGGCAGCGGCCGAGCCACTTGGCCGTCTGCCAGCCGCATTCGGTGCAGCGGTAGGACGGGCGGTCCTTGGTGGTCTTCGTACGGGCAGCCATGCACGAAACCGTAACCGGCGGCACTGACAACGCCGGAAGCGCGGCGGCCGGCCCGCCCCTCCGGGACTCGAACGGCATCGAACGAGCGGGCCCGAAGGAGGGAAGCACCCCTTCCGTCCCCGTATGAGGGATCGTTTCACCCGTATGGATTAAAAGTGCGCAACGGGGAAGAACGGACGAACCTCCGCCGCCTACGGTCGCACAGGTGATGAGCAGCAGCCCGGAGACCTCGACCCGTACGGACCGTACGACGCGTGCGACCGGTGAGTACCGGGCGCACCACGAGGCGCGCGACCGCGCTGCCGCACGCACCCTGGCGCAGCACCCGCCCGGTGCCTGCGAGCCCTACCTCGACGGCCTGTTCACCTACTGCCTGGCCGTGCTGTGCGACCACGACGCGGCGACCACCGCCCTCGGCGACGCGCTCGCGTTCGCCGAGCGGCGTGCGCCGCGCGTGCCGCAGAGCGCGGGGGAGCGCAGGGCCTGGCTGTACGCGCTGGCCCGCTGGGCCTGTCTGCGGGAGCTGGCCGAGGCCAAGCAGAAACGTCAGGCCACGCACGCCGCGGGCCGCCACGGCGGTTCCCGGCGGCGCCCGGCGCCCGCCGCCGTTCCGCCCGTCCCCGAGGACGTACAGGAGCGCCGCCGCCGCGAACTCGCCCTGCTGGCCTGGCCGGAGGCCGCCGGCACCACCCCGGAGCAGCGCGAGGCGCTCGAACTCGCCGTCCGCCACCACCTCGCCGGCCACGAGGTCGCCGCCGTGCTCGGCATGAGCCTCGCCGCCGCCCGGGAACTGCTCGCCGGCGCCGCCTGCGAGGTGGAGCGCACCCGCGCCGCGCTCGCCGTCGCCGAGGCGGGCGGCTGCCCGGGCGTGGCCGCCCTCACCGGTGACGGCGGGTTCGTGCTCGGCACGGCGCTGCGCCGCGAACTCGTCCGGCACGTCGACGACTGCCCGCTCTGCCGCCGCACCGCCGAGCGCGCGCACCCGGCCCGCTGGCCCGGCGCCTGTGTGACCCCCGCGGAACTGCCCGTCCTGCCGGCGCCCCGCACGGCGGTGGCCCTGGCCATGGCGCACCCCTCGCGCGCGCGGGGCACCGTCCCGCGCCTGGACCGGCGGGGATTCCCGATGGACCCCAAGGACCGCGCGGCCCGCAGGGACCGTCTACGCGCGCGTGCCGTCACGACGACGGTCGTGGCCACCGTGGTCGCCGCTCCCGTACTGGCCCTGTGGGCCGCCTACCGGAGCACCCCGACCGGCGAGGGGCAGGGCGGTCCCGCCGCCACCGCGCGCGAGGGACACGACTCAGGCGCCCTGGTCGGCGAGGAGACCGGCGGCTACGAGAACACCGGCAGCACCGGCCCCGCTGCCCGTACCGGCCAAGGCGCCGCACCGGACGTCTCGGTGGAGGTCCTCGGCGCCGCGGGGGCCGATCACGCGGGCGGCCGGCTGACGGTGACCGCCACCGGCACCGGCGACACCACCCTCGTCACGCTCACGGCGTCCGGTGCCGAGCCGGTCCACTGGTCCGCGGCCACGGGAGCGCCCTGGCTCTACCTCAGCCGCTCCGCGGGCACCCTGGAGCCGGGCGAGTCGGTGACGATCAAGGTGTACGTCGACCAGCTCCGCGAGCCGTCCGGTCCCTGGAGCGCACGGGTGGCGATCGCGCCGGCCGGAGCGGTGGTCTCCATCGACGGCCAGGGCCGGGCGCCCAGCCCGTCCGCCCCCCGCCCCACGCGCCCGGGGGACCCGACACCGACCGGCGACCCGCGCTCGCCCACCCCGACTCCCACGGCCCCCACGCAGCCGTCCGGCACACCCCCGACCGAGCCGCCGTCCAGCGGCCCGGCCCCGACGCCCACCGGGACGTCCCCGTCCGACCCGGGCGGCTCACCGCCGCCCTCCGACGGCAGCGGCACCCCGAGCCCCACGGGGAGCTGAGGGCCGCCCGCGAGGGGCTCAGGCAGGAAGCGCTGCCACCCTCCGGGGCCCCGGTCGCACTTGCTCAGGAGATCCCGGTCGCTCCCCCTCAGGCCCGGTCGGCCGCACCCGCCGGGCTCGCCGGATCCGCCGGATCCGCCGGGTGCGCGGCGAGCAGCGGCAGCCCGGAGGCGAGACGCTCCTCGCACAGCTCGACCAGCCGGTCGTAGCCCTCCTTGCCCATCAGCTCGGTCAGCTCGGCCCGGTAGGAGACGTACACCGGGTCGCCCGCGCCGTGCGCCGACGTGGCCGAGGTGCACCACCAGTGCAGGTCGTGACCGCCCGGACCCCAGCCCCGGCGGTCGTACTCCCCGATCGACACCTGGAGCACGCGGGTGTCGTCGGGGCGGTCGATCCACTCGAAGGTCCGCCGGATCGGCAGCTGCCAGCACACGTCCGGCTTGGTCTCCAGCGGCTCGCGGCCCTCCCGCAGCGCCAGGATGTGCAGCGAGCAGCCCATGCCGCCGGAGAACCCGGGCCGGTTCTGGAAGATGCAGGAGCCCTGGAAGGGACGGGTCTGCCGCGATCCCTCCTCGTCCTCGGACACCCAGCCGTTCTCCGTGCCCTCGGCGTGGTTCTGCCAGATGTCCGGAGTGAGCCTGGCCACGTGAGCGGCGACCCGCTGCTCGTCCTCCTCGTCGGAGAAGTGCGCGCCCAGCGTGCAGCACCCGTCGTCCGCGCGGCCCGCCTGGATGCCCTGGCAGCCGCTTCCGAAGATGCAGGTCCAGCGGGAGGTCAGCCACGTCAGATCGCAGCGGAAGACCTGCTCGTCGTCCGCCGGGTCCGGGAACTCCACCCACGCGCGCGCGAAGTCCAGCTTCTTCTCGTCCGGCTCCGAGGCCGCCGATGCACCGGTCTTCGCCTTCTTCGTCTTTGGCACGCGTCCAGGGTAAGTCGCCCCACCGTGTGCCGGGCGGGCGCCGGACCCGTGCCGCCCCGGCCCAGGGGGCAGTAGCGTTCCGTACATGAGACTCGGTGTCCTCGACGTGGGTTCGAACACGGTGCATCTGCTGGTGGTCGACGCGCACCCCGGTGCCCGCCCGCTGCCCGCGCACTCGCACAAGGTGGAGCTGCGCCTGGCCCAGCTCCTCGACGAGGACGGCGCGATCGGCTCCGAGGGGGTCGACCGGCTGATCACGGTGATCCAGGACGCGATCCAGGCCGCCGAGGACAAGGGCGTGGAGGACCTGCTGCCGTTCGCGACCTCCGCCGTGCGCGAGGCGGGCAACGCCGACGACGTCCTCGCGCGCGTGCAGGCCGGGACCGGCGTCCGCCTCCAGGTGCTCAGCGGGGCCGAGGAGGCCCGCCTCACCTTCCTCGCCGCCCGCCGCTGGTTCGGCTGGTCCGCCGGGAAACTGCTCGTCCTGGACATCGGCGGCGGCTCTCTGGAGGTCGCCTACGGCATCGACGAGGAACCCGACGCCGCCGTGTCCCTGCCGCTCGGCGCGGGACGGCTCACCGCCGGCTGGCTGCCCGGTGACCCGCCCGACCCGGAGGCCGTCAGGGCACTGCGCCGCCACGTGCGGGCACAGATCGCGCGGACGGTCGGCGAGTTCAGCCGCTTCGGCGCCCCCGACCACGTGGTCGCCACATCCAAGACGTTCCGGCAGCTCGCCCGCATCGCCGGGGCCGCGCGCTCCGCCGAGGGCCTGTACGTGCAGCGCGAGCTGAAACGCGAGTCGCTGGAGGCGTGGGTGCCGCGTCTCGCGGCGATGACGACCGACGAGCGCGCCGAACTGCCCGGCGTCTCCGACGGCCGTGCGAGCCAGCTCCTGGCCGGGGCGCTGGTGGCCGAGGGCGCGATGGACCTCTTCGGGGTGGAACGCCTGGAGATCTGCCCCTGGGCCCTGCGCGAGGGAGTGATCCTGCGGCGCCTGGACCACATGGGCACGGCCTAGCACCGGTCGCAGCACTAGCTGGTGCTGCGACCGGCACCAGCGGGGCACGGCCGCGTGAGCCTGCTCACCGGCCCGCCCCCGGACACCGGGCAGCGCCGCCGTCGCGGGCGCAGGTCACCGGCGCTTCGGCGCAGGTCGCGGGGCGCGTGGCGGGAACACGGGCGCGGGTCCCGGAACCGGTCACGGTGAGCCGGCTCACGCCGGGATCGCCGGCGCACCCCGTAATCTGTCATCCGTGGTGGAACCCGTCGTGCGCATCCCGAATGCGAAGGTCGCCCTGTCGACGGCCTCCGTGTATCCGGAGTCCACGGCGACGGCCTTCGAGGTCGCCGCGCGCCTCGGTTACGACGGCGTCGAGGTCATGGTGTGGACCGACCCGGTCAGCCAGGACATCGACGCGCTGCGCAGGCTCAGCGACCACCACGGGATACCGATCCTGGCCGTGCACGCCCCGTGTCTGCTGATCACGCAGCGGGTGTGGTCCACCGATCCCTGGGTCAAGCTCCAGCGCGCCCGGGCGGCGGCGGAGAAGCTCGGCGCGAGCACCGTCGTCGTGCACCCGCCGTTCCGCTGGCAGCGCCAGTACGCCCGCGACTTCGTCAGCGGAATCTGGCGGATGGCGGACGAGACCGATGTGCGCTTCGCCGTGGAGAACATGTACCCCTGGCGCTACCGCGACCGCGAGATGCTCGCCTACGCCCCCGACTGGGACGTCACCAAGGACGACTACCGGCACTTCACGATCGATCTCAGCCACGCGGCGACGGCGCGTACCGACGCGCTGGGGATGGTCGACCGCATGGGCGACCGCCTCGGCCACGTCCACCTCGCCGACGGCAAGGGCTCGGCGAAGGACGAGCACCTGGTGCCGGGGCGCGGGGGCCAGCCCTGCGCCGAGCTGCTGGAACGACTGGCCGGCTCCGGTTTCGACGGCCATGTCGTCATCGAGGTCAACACCCGCCGCGCCATGTCCGGCGCCGAGCGCGAGGCCGACCTCGCCGAGGCACTCGCTTTCACCCGGCTCCACCTGGCGTCGACGGCGGGGGTGCCCCGACGCTGACCCGGCGGCGCCGCACGCCCGACCCGCCGCCCGTCCGCCGCGCAGCGCACCCGCGTCCCTCACGCCTCACATGCCCGCCCCGCGCCCCCAAGCACGCACCCGAGCCCCCGCGTACGCCCCCTCACCCCGAGACGTCCGTCCCGTATCGCGGACACCGCGTCCCGCACCATGGATGACCGGCGTACGCTCGACTCAGTCAGAACTCTCCGAAGGAGCGAGCGACGATGCCCGAGCTGAGGTCCCGCACAGTCACCCACGGCCGCAACATGGCGGGCGCCCGCGCCCTTATGCGCGCCTCCGGTGTACCCGGTGCGGACATCGGCCGGAAGCCGATCATCGCGATCGCCAACAGCTTCACCGAGTTCGTGCCCGGCCACACCCACCTGTCGCCGGTCGGCCGGATCGTCAGCGAGGCGGTCCGCGAGGCGGGCGGCATCCCGCGCGAATTCAACACCATCGCCGTCGACGACGGCATCGCGATGGGCCACGGCGGCATGCTCTACTCGCTGCCCTCGCGCGACCTGATCGCCGACAGCGTCGAGTACATGGTCGAGGCGCACTGCGCCGACGCCCTGGTCTGCATCTCCAACTGCGACAAGATCACCCCCGGCATGCTGATGGCCGCCCTGCGCCTGAACATCCCGACGGTCTTCGTCTCCGGCGGGCCCATGGAGGCCGGCCGCGCCACGCTGGTCGACGGCACCGTGCGCACGCTCGACCTGATCGACGCGATGTCCGAGGCCGCCAACGACAAGGTCTCCGACGAGGACATGCTCCGCATCGAGGAGAACGCCTGTCCGACCTGCGGCAGCTGCTCCGGCATGTTCACCGCCAACTCGATGAACTGCCTCACCGAGGCCATCGGCCTCTCCCTGCCCGGCAACGGCTCGGTCCTCGCCACCCACACCGCCCGCCGCGCCCTCTACGAGAACGCGGCCCGCACGGTCATGGACATCACCCGCCGCCACTACGAGCAGGACGACGACACGGTCCTGCCGCGCAACATCGCCACCTTCGCGGCCTTCGAGAACGCCATGGCCCTGGACATCGCGATGGGCGGCTCGACCAACACGATCCTGCACCTGCTGGCCGCCGCCCAGGAGGCCGGCGTCCCCTTCGGCCTGACCGAGATCGACGCCGTCTCCCGCCGCGTCCCCTGCCTGGCCAAGGTCGCCCCGAACATCGCCAAGGACCGCACGTACTACATGGAGGACGTGCACCGCGCCGGCGGCATCCCCGCCCTCCTCGGCGAACTGCACCGGGCCGGCCTGCTCAACGAGGACGTGCACTCCGTGCACAGCCCCTCCCTGGCGGACTGGCTCAAGACCTGGGACGTCCGCGGCGGCTCCCCGTCCCCCGAGGCCGTCGAGCTGTGGCATGCGGCCCCCGGCTGCGTCCGCTCCGCCGAGGCCTTCTCCCAGTCCGAGCGCTGGGAAACCCTGGACACCGACGCCGAGGGCGGCTGCATCCGCTCCATCGAGCACGCCTACTCCAAGGACGGCGGCCTCGCGGTCCTCAAGGGCAACCTCGCCGTGGACGGCTGCGTGGTGAAGACCGCCGGTGTCGACGAGTCCATCTGGACCTTCGAGGGCCCGGCCGTCGTCTGTGAGTCGCAGGAGGAGGCCGTCCAGAAGATCCTCACCCAGCAGGTCGAGGAGGGCGACGTCGTCGTCATCCGCTACGAGGGCCCCAAGGGCGGCCCCGGCATGCAGGAGATGCTCTACCCGACCTCGTACCTGAAGGGCCGCGGCCTCGGCAAGAGCTGCGCGCTGATCACGGACGGCCGCTTCTCCGGCGGCACCTCGGGCCTCTCCATCGGCCACGCCTCGCCCGAGGCGGCCTCCGGAGGCACCATCGCCCTCGTCGAGAACGGCGACCGCATCCGCATCGACATCCCGAACCGCTCCATCGAACTCCTGGTGGACGAGGAGGAGCTGTCCCGCCGCGAGCAGGCCCTGAACGGCGCGTACGCACCCAAGGACCGCGACCGCAAGGTCTCGGCGGCCCTGCGCGCCTACGCCGCGATGGCCACCAGCGCGGACAAGGGCGCCGTCCGCGACGTCTCCAAGCTGGGCTGATCCGCCGATCCGCCGACCTGTACAAGGGGCCGCTCCCGGTGGGAGCGGCCCCTTCGCGCGTCACCAGGCGGACGGGTCGCGCGCGTCCACGGCGAAGACGGTGCCGTCGGGGGCACCGGCGTAGACATGACCGGCGGCCGGCACCGGCTGCGGGACCGAGGCGGCGACCCGGTCCGCGCCCGCACCCAGCCGCGCCGCCGTCTGACCCACCAGCACACCCCGGCCCGCGTCCACGGCCAGCAGCCGCCCGTCCGCCGACAGGACGTACACGTACCGCGCGTCGGCCACCGGCGCCGAACCGCGGCTCACCGACGTCTCCAGGGACCACAGCCGCCGGCCCGCGGCCATGTCGACGGCCGTGAGCGAACCACCGGCGGACATCAGGTGGACCACCTCACCGCGGACCGTGGCATGCGCCTGCTGGAGCGGCACCCCCAGCGCCACCCGGCGCACGGCACCGGCACCGGCACCGGCACCGGGGGAGTAGCGGACCACCGCGCGCGTGTCGCCGTAGACCCTGTCCACGGACTGGAGGAACAGGGACCCGCCGGCCGAGCCGAAGGGCCGCAGCGTCCCCTCCAGCCGCGCCTGCCAGCGCACGGCACCCGTGCGCGGATCGACGGCCGTCACCCGCGTGCCCTTCCCGTCACCCGAAGGGCTCGTCGCGTACGCCAGCGGATCACCGGCGAACGCCGTGAAGTACGGCTCGCCCAGGCCGGGCACGCGCCGCCGCCACCGCGTCCCGCCCGACCGGCCGTCCACGCCGGTCACCACGCCGTCCGCCCCGGTGAGCAGCAGCATGTCCCCGGCACACCGCATCGCCTCGTACGCCGACGCGTCACGCTGCCAGCGCACCTGCCCCGAACGGGGATCCAGCGCCCGCACAATGCCGTCCCCGCCGGCCGGCGGCAGCACGAGGCCCCCCGACATCAGCGGGGCACCACTGGCAGGCGCCGCCGCCACGGGGCGCCGCCACAGCACCTTGCCGTCCGCCGGATCGAGGGCGAAGACCAGCCCCGGCCCGGAACAGACGAGCCGCCCGGACGCGGCGGCGCAGTGCGGCGCGCCACCGCCCCCCGGCACCGGCCGCGCCTGCCACCCGCTGAACGCGGCCGAGGCGGTCCGCGCCCCCTCGTCCCGCTGCGGCGTCCCGCCGCCGAACACCTCCACCGACGCGAGCGTCCCGCCCACGACCAGCCCGCACGCCCCCGCCGCCAGTGCCAGCCGCCTGCCCAGCCGCCGCCCCGGACGCCGGCCCGAGCGCCGCACCGGCTGCCCGCCGCCGGACTCCGCGTCCCCGGTGCCGGGCTCCGCCGGTGCCGGTGCCGGTGCCTCCGCCGCGCCCGTCCGCTGCGGCGGTATGAACAACTGGGTGTCGTACGAGGCCGCCACCGAACGCAGCTCCCGCATCAACTCGTCCGGGGTCGGCCGGTCCTCGGGCTCCTTCGCCAGACAGCGCAGCACCAGCGGAGCCAGATCCTCCGGTACGCCGCTCAGATCCGGCTCGTCATGCACGACCTGGTACGCCACCACGTACGGGCTGTCCGAGTCGAACGGACCACGCCCCGTCGACGCGTGCACCAGCACCGACCCGAGCGTGAAGATGTCGGCGGCCGGACCGACCTCCCGCGGGCGCCGGAACTGCTCGGGCGCCATGAACGGCGGCGTGCCTATCAACTTGCCGGTCTCGGTCCGCAGTTCGCTGTCCTTCGGCCGCGAGATGCCGAAGTCGATGACCTTCGGCCCGTCCTCGGCGAGCAGGACGTTGCTCGGCTTGAGATCACGGTGGACGACACCCACCCGATGGATGTCGCGCAGCGCCTCGGCCAGACCGGCCATCAGCCGCCGCAACTGCGCCGGTGCCATCGGACCGTTCCGCTTCACCTCCTCGGCGAGCGTGGGCCCCGGGATGAACAAGGTGGCCATCCACGGCCGTCCGGCCTCCGGGTCGGCGTCGACCACCGGCGCGGTGAAGGCGCCGCTGACCCTGCGGGCCGCCGCCACCTCCTGCCGGAAACGCCCTCTGAACTCCGGATCCCTGGCGAACTCCGCGTGCACGACCTTGACCGCGAGCTTCAGCCCCGACGTACTGCGGGCCAGGTGCACGACCCCCATGCCACCGGAGCCGAGCCGGGACTCCAGCCGATAGTGCCCCGCGTACTCCGGAAGTTCCGCTTCCGCGCCCGCTCCGATGTTGCGCTGTGGCGTCATGGACCACCCCCGTGCTGTTCGTCCCGCGCGCGCGACGCACCGACCCTAGTCGATGACTCGAAGGGAACCGAGGAGGGTTGCTAGCGTTCGCGTGCGAGTCGCGCACACGTGTTCCACCGCGCGCTTCAGGGGAATCAACGCGCCCCCATGAACGTCATGGGGCACAACGGGGGGAGTCCTTCCATGTCCGTCGACCACGTCGAGCAGACGACAGGCGGAGACGACGAGCAGGGCGTCACGGCCCGGGCCGCGGCCCTGCGCTACTACTCGGTCGCCCCGGGCGTCAGCCTCAACGTCCGCAGCGGCCCCGGCACCGGTTACCCGACCGTGCGGACCCTGCCCGCCGGAGCCAAGGTCCCGATCTACTGCCAGTCGCCCGGCACCAAGGTCACCGGCCCCTACGGCACGTCGAGCATCTGGGACAACATCGACAACGGCGAATACGTCTCCGACGCCTACATCTACACCGGCGCCGACGGCTACGTCGCCCCACGCTGCGCCTGAGCCCGCCCCGAGCCCGCGGGCCCCAGAGCGCCATAATCGGTTGCGTGAGCGACGAGAACGGCACCCCGGCCACCCCCGCGGGCTCCACGGCCACCGGCCCCACCGGCCCCCGCCCCGAGCCCCTGCGCTTCTTCGGCACGACCTGGGTGCACCACGACGACGGCTACGCGCTGCGCCGCGCCGGCGTCGCCGTCGGCTCCCTCCTGGCGGCAGCCGCGGCCTGCTTCGTCCTCCGCTTCGCCTTCGAAGGCATCCAGATCGCGAACTCGGGCGCCTTCGTCACCCTCCTGGTCGTCGTCATGTTCGCCGTGTGCAGCGCACTCGCCTTCGGCCACACCTGGGGCGGCTTCACCAAGCGCCCCGACCCCGAGCGCCAGTCCTCCCTGCGCGGCCTGCTCGCCATCGGCTTCATCGGCACCCTCCTCGCCTACTTCTTCCGCTCCCTCACCGAGGCACCCGGCGAGGAACTGCACCGCCGGGAGTACGAAGAGGCATGCGAACAGTTCGCACGCCGCACCACCCGCCGCTCCGGCAACCCCTCCAAGAAGCGCCGCCGCTCCTGACCCACGCCGGGACCCGCCCCGCCCCGCACGGGAGGACCAGGTGCGCGAAATCCCGCCCGTCCGGCGGCGCCCTGCACGACCATGGGCCCATGACCGCCCCCGCCTCGCCCGCCCAGGGCGCCGCCGACCACGCCGCCCGAGCCCGCTCCTTCGACGCGGCCGCCGCCCAGTACGCCGCCCACCGGCCCTCCTACCCGGCCGCCCTCCTCGACACGATCGAAGAACTCACCGGCCGCCCGCTCACCGGCACGCGTGTCGCGGACATCGGCGCCGGCACGGGCATCTCCACCGCCCTGCTGCACGAACGCGGCGCCCGGGTCCTGGCCGTCGAACCCGGCGACGGAATGGCCGCCCAGTTCCGCGCCGGCCACCCCGGCATCCCCCTCGTGCGCGGCAACGGCAACGCGCTTCCCCTCGCCGACGACTCCACCGACCTCCTCACCTACGCCCAGGCGTGGCACTGGACCGACCCGCACCGCTCCGTCCCCGAAGCCCTGCGCGTGCTGCGCCCCGGCGGCGCCCTCGCCCTGTGGTGGAACACGGACGCCCTCGACATCGACTGGATCGCCGAGGCCGCCCACCGCGCCGGCCGCTTCTTCGGCATCGACATCCCCGCCGAGAAGCAGCGGGCCGCCCGCACCGAACTGGCCGATCCCACAGGCCGCCTCGAGTTCACCCGCCGCGAGCTGCGCTGGAGCCGCCGGATCCCCGTCGACGCCCACCTCGCCAACATCGGCAGCCACTCGTTCTTCCTGGTCTGCCCCGAGGACCGCCGCACCGCCTTCTTCACCCAGGAGCGCGACCACCTGCTGGAGGTCTTCCCCGACGGCCTCGTCGAGGAGACCTACGACGTCCTCCTCCTCGTCGCCACCAAGCCCTGACCCACTCGGCCCGCCCCCGCCGCCCCGGACGTCCCGCCTGCCGGACAACCCGCCGTGCGCCCGACCGCCGGTGAGAGGATGAACCCCATGAGCCAGAAAGTCGCAGTCCTCGGCACCGGCAAGATCGGCGAAGCCCTGCTCAGCGGAGTGATCCGGGCCGGCTGGGCCCCCTCCGACCTCCTGGTCACCGCCCGCCGTCCCGAGCGCGCCGAGGAACTCCGCGCCCGCCACGGCGTCACGCCGGTCACCAACGTGGAGGCCGCGAAGAGCGCCGACACCCTGATCCTCACGGTCAAGCCCCAGGACATGGGCACCCTCCTCGACGAACTCGCCCCGCACGTCCCGGCGGACCGCCTCGTCATCAGCGGTGCGGCGGGCATCCCCACGTCCTTCTTCGAGGAGCGCCTGGCGGCGGGCACCCCGGTCGTCCGCGTCATGACGAACACCCCCGCCCTCGTCGACGAGGCCATGTCCGTGATCTCCCCGGGCACCCACGCCACCGCCGACCACCTCGCCCACGCCGAGGAGATCTTCGGCGCCGTCGGCAAGACGCTCCGCGTCCCGGAGTCCCAGCAGGACGCCTGCACCGCACTCTCCGGCTCGGGCCCCGCCTACTTCTTCTACCTGGTCGAGGCCATGACCGACGCGGGCATCCTGCTCGGCCTGCCCCGCGACAAGGCCCACGAGCTGATCGTCCAGTCCGCCATCGGCGCCGCCGTCATGCTCCGCGACAGCGGCGAGCACCCGGTCAGGCTCCGCGAGAACGTCACCTCGCCGGCCGGCACGACGATCAACGCCATCCGCGAACTCGAGAACCACGGAGTGCGCGCCGCGCTGATCGCCGCGCTGGAGGCCGCCCGCGACCGCAGCCGCGAGCTGGCCTCCGGCAACAACTGACCCCGGCCCCGCCGCCCGCCGGGCCCCGGCCCCTCAGGCGGGCAGCAGCCCGATCGCCCGGTACGCCGCGTCCACCGTCGGCCGCGCCATCTCCCTGGCCTTCTCCGCACCCGCCCGCAGCACCCCCTCCAGATACCCGGGGTCCGCGCACAGCTCCCTGTGCCGCTCCTGTACGGGCCTGAGGAGTTCGACCACGGCCTCCGCGGCGTCCTTCTTCAGGGCGCCGTACGACTCGTACGCACCGCTCAGGTCCTGCGGCTCCCCGCCTTCGCAGGCGGCCAGGATCTCCAGCAGGTTCGCGACCCCGGGCCGCTCCTTCCGGTCGTAGACGACGTCCTGCCCGCTGTCGGTCACCGCCCGCATGACCTTCTTCCGCGCGACCTCGGGCTCGTCCAGCAGGTAGACGATGCCCGGCCCCGTGTCGTCCGACTTGCCCATCTTCGACGTCGGGTCCTGGAGGTTCATCACCCGTGCCGCCACCCCTGGCGGGGTCGCCTTCGGCACCACGAACGTGTGCCCGTAGCGGTGGTTGAACCGCACGGCCAGGTCCCGGGCCAGCTCCACGTGCTGCGTCTGGTCCTCCCCGACCGGGACCTCGTCGGTGCCGTACGCCAGGATGTCCGCCGCCATCAGCGCCGGATACGTGAGCAGCGACAGCCGCACGCTCCCGCCCCGCCCCTGTTCGCGCGCGGATTTCTCCTTGTACTGGATCATCCGCCGCATCTCGCCGTCGGTGGCCACGCACTCCAGGAGGTAGGAGAGCCGGGCGTGCTCGTCCACGTGGCTCTGCACGAAGACGGTGCACTGCTCGGGGTCGAGGCCGGTCGCCAGCAGCAGCGTCGCCGCCTGCCGGCTGAGCCTGCGCACGCGGGCGGGGTCGTGGTCCACGGTGAGCGCGTGCAGATCGACGACGCAGAACAGCGCGTCCGCGCGGTGCTGGTCGACCTCTGCCCATTGCCGCATGGCACCCAGGTAGTTCCCGAGCGTCAGGTGTCCGGTCGGCTTGACCCCGCTGAAGACCCTTGTCATCTCTGCTCCATCTCCCGGTCGAGGCCGCCGTCCCCGGCCGGCCGACCTCCGGAGTCCCTGGAGGAGAAACGAGAACGGCCGCCGAGGCGGCGGCCGTTGTGTGCGTACGTGAGCGCGGCCGCCGTCAGGCGGGCCACCACTGCTGGGTACACGTACGCGTAGTCATGACGAACAGCGTACGCCCCGGGGCCTCACAGGGCCACGAGTTGACACGCCCCGGCGGTTTCCGTAAGGTACTTCGAGTTGTTCGACGTGAGAGCCGACTCCGGTCGGTCCCCGGGCAGCCACTCCGCAAGTCCTCACCACTACTCGACGACAGTCGTTCAGTCTGTCTGTCGTCGTGCATTGTCGTGCGTATTTACGGAATGAGGAATCCGCGTTCGGAAGGACGCAGCCTCCGATTCGCTCGGGAGCACGGAATCCGCTAAAGTCTCACTCGTCGGAACGGCCCAGCGGCCGGGAAGACAAACCCCGCTGACTGGGGATCAGGTCGAGAAAAGATCTGATAGAGTCGGAACCGCCGGAAAGGGAAGCGCGAAGCGAAAGCGGAGCGGGAACCTGGAAAGCACCGAGGAAATCGGATCGGAAAACGGTCTGATAGAGTCGGAAACGCAAGACCGAAGGGAAG
>NZ_JBHJUW010000117.1:0-28014 GCF_042268205.1 Streptomyces sp. NPDC056160 | reverse complement strand
GCCTGACGGCCCGGCGCCGGCCGACCGGGGGCCGGGTGGCCGGGGGCCGGGTGGCCGGGGGCCGGGTGGCCGGGGGCCGGGTGGCCGGGGGCCGGGTGGCCTGAAGAGGGGTGCCCCTGGGGGGAGTGGGCGGACGCTGGGCGCGCGGCCTGCGGGCGCAGCGGGATGACGCGGGCTTGGTTCGGCGCTTGGTTGCTCACCTCCTCAGCCTAGGAGCCGTGCGCGCCCGCGCCAGGGGGCGGCATTCCGCCCTGGGTGAAGCAGCGGGGCCGTAACCGGCGAAAGGGGGCGAAAGCGACACGGAGGGGAGCAGCGGCGCGGTCCGCGGCGCCTGGTTCAGTCGCCTCCGAGGAGCACCAGCGCGCGCACCCGCTTGCCCACCGGCACCCGTTCCGCGCCGACCTCGGCCGCGAGGGCGTACACGATCTCCAGACCGTGCCTGCCGATCCGCTCGGGATCGCGCGGGTAGCGCAGCGGCAGTGCCGCACTGCTGTCGTACACGCACACGCGCACCTCGGTGTCCGTGCCCTCCAGTTCGAGGATGTACGGGCCCTGGCTGTGCCGGTCGGCGTTGGTGACCAGTTCGCTCACGACCAGGAGCAGCGCCTCTTGCGACCGGCGCCCTATCCCGGCGCACCACTCGGTCCTGAGCTGGTCGAGGAAGCCCGCGGCGAAGGAGCGCGCGTCGGCGATGCAGCCGGGTTCTCCGGTGTAGTGGGCCGCGCGCCGCAGCGGTTCCACGGGGATGTCGAAACCAGTGGGTATCACTGCCCCGCCCGGGTCATCGATCATGCGTTTCTCTCTCGGAAGCCGGTACGACCGGACGCTACTGCATCAGTGCTGTTACCCAGTACCGCGCCCGCCAGTCCCCCGGTGGGGCGGCCGGTGCGGCGCGCCGCCGCGGACGGACCCGCCGAGGGGCGGCGCGCGGTGGCGCTGCTTAGCGTGACAGGGTGAGCCCACCAGCCGCCTCCCCGTCGCCGGCCACCGCCCGCCCCGGCTGGGCGCGGGCCCTCACCACGGTACTGGCGGCCATGGTCGCGATGTGCGTGGTCGCCGCGCTCGGCCTGTGGGCGGCCGGGGCGGCGGACCTGCCAGGCAACGCCTTCCCCCGTGTCGTCGCCGCCACGGTGGTGACGGCGGTCGGCGGGAGCCTGCGACTGGCGGGCGACGCGGGCGTGCTCGCCCAGACGCACGCGGGAGTCACGGTGATGCCGTTGTCGGTCGCCCTCGTCGGTGCGCTCGTGGTCGGCGCGGGCTTCCTGCGAGGGCTGCGCCGGGCCGCGGCCGGGGCGCGCGAGACCGCCTGGTGGGCCGCGCGGATCGCCGTGCTGTGGCTGGCCGCACTGACCGGCCTGGCGTTCGCCGCCCGCCTGCGTTTCGCCGTCGACCTGGGCGACGGTGTGCTCGGCACCATCGGCGGGCTCCTCGGCGCCCGGCCGGAGGTCGGGTTCACCACGGACGTGGGGCAGAGCGTCGGCTTCGGACTGCTGTGGCTGGCGGGCGTGCTGGCGTCGGCCCTGCTGGCGGCCCGCCCGGCGGCGGTCCCCGCGCGCCCGCCGTGGGCCGGGACCCGGGTGCGTCCGGTGGCGTACGCGCTGGTCGTGCTGCTGCTGGCGGACGTCGCCGTGGGGCTGGTCGTCGCCCTGGTCACGGCGGGGACCCGGGGTCATGCGGCGCAGACCTTCGCCCTGGTCCTGCTGGGCCTGCCGAACCTGGCCTGGCTCGCCTTCACGATCGGTCTGGGCGCCACGTGGGACGGCCGGGTGGACGGCCCCTTCGGGCTGCCGGTGCCGCACCTGCTCGACGAGGTGCTGCGCACGCCGGACGTGTCCACGCTCGACCTGGGCACCCTCGCCGGCCACGACGGCCGCGTCTGGTGGCTGGTGGTCGTGGACGCGGTGCTGCTGCTGGCCGCCGCGTTCCTCGCGGCCGTCCTGTCCCCGGCCGCGACGCCCTTGTGGCGGCACGCCGTGCACATGGCCGTGGGGCTGGTGCTGACGGTGCTCCTGGTCTGCCTCGCAGGCCGGATCTCGGCCCATTACGCCCTGTCCCTGCTCGGCATCGGCGACGTGGGCGGCGGGCTGTCCGGGGAGGTGCTGCTGCGGCCCCGGCTGTGGAGCGCACTGGGCCTGGCCGCGCTGTGGGGCCTGGTCACCGGGTTCCTGGGGGCGGCGGGCGCCCGGCGGGTCCGGCGCCGCTGACCGGGACGGGACGCCGGGTCAGCCCATCGGCAGCAGGAGCGCCGGGAGGGTGCGCTGCATGCGCAGGGCGTCCACGGACTCGGCGAGCAGCTCGTACTCGGTCGTCTCGTCGCCCGCGGCCAGCCGTACGAGCCGTCCGCCGGCCAGTTCGTCGGCGACGCGTTCCTGCCGAACGGGGTCGGCGCACCAGGCGCGGAGGATGCCGGGCACGTCGGGGACCGTGTCGGGCACCGGGACGAGGGCGCCCGAGGGGACGTAGGGTGTCCCGGGGCCGGGGTCGAGGCGTTCGGCGATCCAGGAGGCACGGTCGCGCAGCCACCACAGGGCCAGGGCCAGGGTGGGCGCCCGGTAGGTGCCCAGCGGTACGCCGATGCGGCGGCCGTCGCACACGCCGTACGCGGTGACATGGCACAGGAATTCGTCGTGCACTGCTCCTCCCCCGTCGGGTGATCCGCGTGCTGTTCTTGCCCCGCTCCCCGTGCGGCTCCTGTGCGGTGCTGCGCCCCTGAGGTCGAGTATGTTGACTCCTGAAACAGTGTCACCATGACTTTTTGGCCACTCTCCTGGCATATTCCGCGCGCCACTTGGCCAAAATCGCGCGGGTCCTTTGCCGCATCGGCATTACCCCGGCGGTAATCGACCTCTTCGCCGCAGCCCGGGCAGGGTGGAGCCATCGGATCGCCGGTCACGGGGATCCGGATCACGACCAGAACCGACGCCCTCGCTGGAGGCTGATTTCCCATGTCCGCACAGACCGACCGTTACGAGAGTGCCGTCGCCCGCTACCTGGAGGCCTGGAACGCGAGCGGCCCCGAGGCCCTGGGCAAGGCGGTGGCCGCCGCCTGGACGCCGGACGGCCGCTACACCGACCCCCTCGCCGAGGCCGGCGGCCACGAGCAGATCGCCGCGCTGATCGCCGGGGCGCACGAGCAGTTCCCCGGGTTCGTCTTCCGGCTCAGCGGCGGCGTGGACGGGCACCACGACACCGCCCGTTTCTCCTGGGAACTGGTGAGCGAGGCGGACGGTTCCGCCCCGGTCGCCGGGTTCGACGTGATCACCCTGGACGGCGAGGGCCGGATCCGGTCCGTGCTGGGCTTCCTCGACCGGGTGCCGGCCGGGGCCTGAGCGGTGTGCCGGGCCGCCCGGCACACAGCGGGGCGGCCGTCCACCTCCGGGGAGTGGACGGCCGCCTCGCGCCGGGGACGTGCCCGGCCTTCGCCGCGGCCGACCGCACGATCGGGTCGCCGCCGCCTTCCGGCCGTACGACGGGTCGCCGGCCCGCTACGACCGTACGGTCACTTCGACGCCGGCTCCGGCCGTACGATCGCGTCGATGCGGGCCAGTTCGTCCGCGTCGAAGCCGAGGTTGCGGGCCGCGGCGACGCTGTCCTCCAGCTGCCGCGGGCTGCTCGCCCCGACCAGGGCCGAGGTGACCCGGCCGCCGCGCAGCACCCAGGCCAGCGCCAGCTGCGCGAGCGACTGGCCGCGGGACCGGGCGATCTCGTCCAGCGCGCGCAGCCGGCCCACCAGCTCCCCGGTCACCGCCTCGGAGTTCAGGAAGGGGCTGTCGCTCGCCGCCCGGGAGTCCTCGGGGATGCCGTCGAGGTAGCGGCCGGTGAGCAGGCCCTGCTCCAGCGGGGAGTAGGCGATGGAGCCGACCTGGAGTTCGTCGAGCGCGTCGAGCAGGCCCTCGTCCTCGGGACGCCGGTCGAGCATCGAGTAGCGGGGCTGGTGGATCAGCAGCGGGGTACCCAGCTCACCGAGGATGCGCGCGGCCTCACGGGTCTGCCCCGCCGAGTAGTTGGAGACCCCGACGTACAGTGCCTTGCCCTGCTGCACCGCCGTGTGCAGGGCGCCCATCGTCTCCTCCAGCGGAGTGTCCGGGTCGAAGCGGTGGGAGTAGAAGATGTCGACGTACTCCAGGCCCATGCGGTGCAGGCTCTGGTCGAGCGAGGACAGCAGGTACTTGCGCGAGCCCCATTCGCCGTACGGGCCGGGCCACATCAGGTAGCCGGCCTTGGTGGAGATGACCAGCTCGTCGCGGTAGGGCGCGAAGTCGGCCCGCAGGGCCTCGCCGAGCGCGGTCTCGGCGGCGCCGGGCGGCGGGCCGTAGTTGTTGGCCAGGTCGAAGTGGGTGACGCCGAGGTCGAAGGCGCGGCGCAGGATGGCGCGCTGGGTCGCGGCCGGGCGGTCGGGGCCGAAGTTGTGCCACAGGCCGAGCGACAGCGCGGGGAGCTTCAGTCCGCTGCGTCCGGTGCGCCGGTAGGGCAGGTCGGCGTAGCGGTCGGGGTGTGCGGTGTACAACACGACTCCATGAGGGGTGGGGCGGGGTGGCGGGTTCCGTCGCGTGCGGGACCGGTGTCCCACTGTGGCGCGGACTCCGGGCAGCGGTCCAACAGAAGAATGCGATCGGATTCAACGATTAAGCTTCTCAATCATGGAACTGCGCCATCTCCAGCACTTCGTCGCCGTCGCCGAGGACCAGCACTTCACCCGGGCGGCGGAGCGGCTGATGGTCTCGCAGTCGGGCCTGTCGGCCTCGATCCGGGCGCTGGAGCGGGAGTTGCGGGCGCCGCTGTTCGTGCGCACCACCCGCCGGGTGACGCTGACCGAGGCGGGGCGCGCGCTGCTCGCCGAGGCGGAGCGGATCCTCGCGCAGGTCCGCTCGGCGCACGAGGCGGTGGCCGCGGTGCAGGGCGTGCTGCGCGGCACGCTGTCCCTGGGCACGGAGCAGTGCATCGCCGGCGTGCATGTGGCGGGGCTGCTCGCCGCGTTCCGGCGGCGCCATCCCGATGTGGAGGTCCGGCTGCGGCAGGCCGGCTCGGGCGCGCTCGGGGAGGGGGTGGCGGCGGGCCGGCTCGACCTCGCCTTCGCGTACCGGACCGAGCCGGACAGTGAGCGGTTGCGCTCGGTGGCGCTGGCCGGTGAGCCGATGACCGTGCTGTGCCACCCCGGGCACCGGTTCGCGGCGGCGGGGGCACCGCTCACCGCGCGCGAGGTGTGCGGCGAGGTCTTCGTGGACTTCCACCCCGACTGGGGCCCGCGCCGCACCACGGACGCGGCCTTCTCCCTGGCCGGGGTACGGCGCACGGTGGCCCTGGAGGTCAACGACGTGCACAGCCTGCTCGACCTGGTGGACGAGAACCTGGGCATCGCGGTGGTCCCCCGCCACTTCCGGCACAAAAGGCCCTCGCTCACCGCGCTCCCCTTCGAGGGAGCCGACGGGACGCGCTACGAGACCGTCGCGCTGCTCCCGCCCGAGCAGGCCACCAGCCCGGCCGCCCGCGCGCTGATCACCCTGCTCGGCACGCTCGCAACAGGGGGGCCGGCAACACCCCCGGAGGGGTGCCGGCCCTCCTGATCCGGCCGCCGTGCCGCAGCAGACTCGTGGACGTCCCTTCACGGCAACGGCGTTCAGGAGTACCGACGATGACGGAGCACACACGGCGCAACGTGCTGCGCGGCGGCGCGGCGGTCGCGGCGACGGCCGGGTTCCCCGGCGGCCCGGCAGGACAGCGGGCGGCGCGGGCGGCCACCGCCGCCCCGGGGCGGCAGGCACCGCGTCACCTCCCCTTCCTCGAAGGCGCGTTCGCGCCCGTCACCGAGGAGCTGACGGCCTTCGACCTGCCGGTCACCGGCCGCATCCCGCAGGAGCTGAACGGCCGCTTCCTGCGCAACGGTCCCAACGCGCTCGGCCTGGAGGACCCGCGGGCGCACCACTGGATGCTCGGCGAGGGCATGGTGCACGGCGTGCGGCTGCGCGAGGGGCGCGCGGAGTGGTACCGCAACCGGTGGGTGCGTTCCTCGCAGGTGGCGCAGAAGCTCGGCGAGCCCTACCCGCGTCCGGTGCCGCCGGACGACTTCCCGAGCAACACGCACGTGATCCCGTACCGGGGGCGGATCCTCGCGCTCCAGGAGAGCGGGCCGCTGCCCTACGAACTGGACGGCGAGCTGAACACCGTGGGGACGTACGACTTCCGCGGCACCCTCGAGGGCGCGTTCGCGGCGCACACCAAGTTCGACGCGCACGCCGGCGAGCTGCACGCGATCGCGTACTACCCGACCTGGGACCACGTGCGCCACCTGGTCGTGGACCCGGCCGGGCGCGTCTGCCGCACGACGCGCATCCCGGTGGCGGACGCGCCGATGCTGCACGACTTCGCGCTCACCGAGAAGTACGTCGTCGTCATCGACGCGCCGGTCACGTTCGACCCGGCGGGCGCCGAGCGCGGCGACCCGGTGCCCTACGTCTGGAACAGCAAGCACCCGATGCGCGTGGGACTGCTGCCCCGGGCGGGCGGTGAGATCCGCTGGATCGAGACGGACCCGGCGTACTACTCGCACACCCTCAACGCCTACGACGAGGGTTCGCGCGTGGTCGTCGACCTGACGACCTACCCGGCGCCCTTCTACGTCGCCGGGCGCGGCTCGGGCGGCCCGTACGGGGCGGGCCTTCCGGTGCTGGAACGCTGGACGATCGACCCGCACCACGGCCGCGTCAGCAAGGTGACGGTCGACGGCCGTCCGCAGGAGTTCCCCCGGGTGAACGAGGCGCTGGTGTCACGGCGGCACCGCTACGGCTACTCGGCGGCGGCGGCCGAGATGACGCTGGCCTACCAGACGGCGGACGGCAACCCGCCCGACCGTGCCTTCTCCAACGCGCTCATCAAGCACGACCTGCTGCGCGGCCGCACCCATGTGCACCGGTTGCCGACGGGCGCGGCGGCGGGCGAGGCGGTGTTCGTCCCGCGCGACGCCGGCGACCACCGGGCGGACGAGGACGACGGGTACGCGCTCGCCTACGTCCACGACCCGGACCGGGGCGCCGCCGACCTGGTGATCCTCGCCGCCCAGGACTTCACCGGAGAGCCGGTGGCCCGGGTGCACCTGCCCGGCCGGGTGCCGCTCGGCTTCCACGGAAGCTGGATTCCGGACGCGTGAGCGCGCCGGATGCGCGATGGTGGACGCATGCATGCGAAGGACATCCTCATCGACGGCTACGGCCGCATCCGGGAAGAGGTCCACGCGGTCGTCGACGGCCTGCCGGCCGATCAGCTGAACGCACGGCCCTCCTCCGACGCCAACTCCATCGCCTGGCTGATCTGGCATCTGACCCGGGTCCAGGACGACCATCTGGCGGACGCGTTCGACCTCGACCAGGTGTGGCTCACCCAGGACTGGGAGAAACGCTTCGGCCTGGACCTGCACGCGCGCGAGACCGGCTACGGGCACACCCCGGCGAAGGTGGCCAAGGTGCGCGTGGACTCCGGTGACCTGCTGGCGGGGTACCACGACGCCGTGTACGAGCAGAGCGGGCGGGCCCTCAAGAAGGTGGCGGCGGCGGACCTCGGACGGATCGTGGACGAGCGCTGGGAGCCCCCGGTCACGCTGGGCGTGCGCCTGGTGAGCGTCCTGTCCGACGGCCTCCAGCACGTCGGACAGGCCGCCTACGTCAGGGGGCTGCTTCAGAGCGCGGAGGCGTAGCCCGGCAGGACGACGTCCTCGATGAGGGCCTTGCGCTCGTCGAACGGGACGAACGCGCTCTTGACGGCGTTCACCGTGACCGTGCGCAGGTCCTCCACGCTCCAGCCCGCCTCCTCGACCAGCAGGGACATCTCCCGCGTCATCGTCGTCCCCGACACCAGCCGGTTGTCGGTGTTGACGGTGACCCGGAAGCCGAGGTCCTTCAGGGCGGTGATGGGGTGCTCGGCGATCGAGGTGGCGGCGCCGGTCTGGAGGTTGGAGGTCGGGCACATCTCCAGGGCGATCCGGCGGTCGCGCACCCACCCGGCCAGGCGGCCGGGCTTGCCGTCCACGATGTCCTCGGTGATGCGCACACCGTGCCCGATCCGCTGGGCGCCGCACACCTGGAGGGCCTGGTGGATGCTGGGCAGGCCGTGGGCCTCACCGGCGTGGATGGTGAACGGCACGCTCTCGTTGCGCAGGTGTTCGAAGGCGGCGAGGTGGTCGGCCGGCGGGAAGCCGTCCTCGGCGCCGGCGATGTCGAAGCCGACGACGCCCGCGTCCCGGAAGGCCACCGCCAGGTCGGCGATCTCCCGTGTGCGGTCGAACATCCGCATGCCGCACAGCAGGGTGCCGACGCGGACCGGGGTGCCGTCCGCCGCGGCCTTGGCCATGCCGGCCGCCAGCCCCTCCTGGACCGCCTCGACGACCTCGGCCAGGGTCAGCCCGCCGTTCACCATCAGCTCGGGGGCGTAGCGCACCTCGCCGTAGACGACGCCGTCGGCGGCCAGGTCGAGCACGTACTCCTCGGCGGTGCGCAGCAGGCCCTCGCGGGTCTGCATCACGGCGAGGGTGTGCTCGAAGGTGGCTATGTAGCGGACCAGGTCGCCGGAGCCGGCGGCCTCGACGTACCAGGCTGCCAGCTCACCGGGGTCGGTGGTGGGCAGGGGATGGCCGGCCGCCGCGGCCAGTTCGACGACGGTGGCGGGGCGCAGGCCGCCGTCGAGGTGGTCGTGCAGCACGGCCTTGGGCAGTCGGCGGAGGGTCTCGGTGTCGATGCGCGGGGCGGTCATGTGCGGTCTTTCCTCAGCGGGTGACGGGACGGGGGGGGAGCAGGTCGGGTCAGGCGTCGGCGGGCTGGAGCAGGTCCCAGCGGTTGCCGTACAGGTCCTGGAAGACCGCGACGGTGCCGTACTGCTCGTGGCGCGGCTGTTCCAGGAAGGACACGCCCGCCGCCAGCATCCGGGCGTGGTCGCGGGCGAAGTCGTCGGTGTGCAGGAAGAACCCGACGCGCCCGCCGGTCTGGTCCCCGGTCCGCGCCCGCTGCTCCGCCCCCTTGGCGCGGGCGAGCAGCAGCGCGCCGGCACGGTCGTCCTCACTCGGGGCGACGACGACCCAGCGGGAGCCGTCCGGGCGCGGGGAGTCCTCGACGAGGCGGAATCCGAGGGCTTCGGTGTAGAAGCGGATCGCCTCGTCGTAGTCGTCGACGACGAGGGTGACCAGGGCTATGCGTCTCATCGGGGCCTTTCGGGGCGGGCGGACGACGGGTGAGGTTATACGTAAAACCTCTGGTGCGCCAGTCGCCCCGGCCCTGTGGGACGCGGGGTCAGCGGGACTCTTCGCCCTGGGCGACCTCCACCCGGTGGTGGAAGTCGAGGACACCGGTGGCGGAGGCGCCGAAGGACAGCGCGGTGCAGGCCAGCAGCAGCGCGGCGACGCAGGTCGCGGCGCGGCGCGGGGCCTGGGGCGTCGCGAGGAGGGCCTTGACCCGGTGCGGCACCGGTCCCGAGGTGGCGGCGGGGGCGAACTCCGGACGCGTCGAGCGGGCCTCCTGCCCGGCCAGCGCGGCGCGGGCGATGGCGCGGGCGGTGAGCCGTCGGTCGCCCACGGCCGCGGCGGCGGCCTCGTCGGCGGCCCGTTCGGCGGCGAGGCGGATGCTCGCGCGCACCGGGCGCAGCGCAGGGTGGCAGTGCGCGGCGAGTTCCGCGGCGGCCAGGAAGTAGTGGTGGCCGCCCCGGTTGTGGGCGCGCTCGTGGGCGAACAGCGCCTCGCGCTCGGCGGCGTCGAGGCTGCGCAGCATCGCGGTGGTGACGACGATGCGGTGCGGCCGGCCGGGCAGGGCGTACGCGTCGGGGTGCGGGGAGTCGACGACGCACAGGTCACCCGCGGCGGGTCTGCGGCCGGCCTCGGTGCGGGCGCTGCGGAAGGCCCTGACCTCCCGGGCCGCCGCCCGCCCGAGCGTGCCCGCGCACACGGCGAGCGCCCCGACCGAGACCGCCGCCGCGGGCGCCACCACCAGGTCGGAGGCGGTGTGCAGCGGGTGCACCAGCTCGCCCAGGGCGGCGAAGACGGGCAGCTTCAGCAAGCCGGTGAGGACGAACCCGCCGAGCGCGGCCAGTGAGCAGCCCGCGAGGACGACCGCCGAGACGGTGATCACCCAGAGCGCGGCCACGGGCGCCAGGCGGTCGAGCGCGCGCCGGGCCAGTGCCGGTACGGCGAACGGCAGCAGCAGCGGCAGGAGCAGCAGGGCGGTCATCGCTCACCCGGTTCGAGCAGGTCGCGCAGGACGCGCTCGTCGGCGGCGCTGAGCTGGGCGACGAAGCGGGCGAGGACGGTCTCGCGGTCGGTGTCCCGGTCGAGTTCGCAGTGCATGCGGCGGGCGGTCAGCCCGTGCGCGTCCTGGACGGGGTAGTAGGCGTAGCCGCGTCCCTGCCTGCGGCGCTCGACCACGCCCTTCTCGTAGAGCCGGGTCAGGATGGTCGTCACCGTGGTGCGGGCCAGGTCGGCGGCCAGGCCGGCCTGGACCTCCCCCGGCGTCCGGGGCGCGCCGGCCGCCCACAGGACGGCCATGACGCCGGCTTCCAGCTCGCCGGCCGGCCTGCGTTCGTCCCTCGCGTCGGTCATGGGAACGTTCCTCACCCCGTCCTCGCCTGCACTCCAGTGGACCGTCTACACAAGAGTAGTCAACCGGGTCGGGGCGGGCTCTTCCGGGCCCGCCCCGGAACGGGCCGCGGGTCGCCACGGCGTCAGCTCGCGGCGGCCAGCAGGGGGACGCGGCCGAGGGCGGCGGAGAAGTGGTCGACCACCTGGGTGAGGGCCTCGCCCGCGGCCGGTGCCACGGTGAGCGTGCCGTCCTCACGCACCGTGATGTCCTTGTCCAGGGTGAACCAGCCCTGCACGATGTGGGCCGCGCCCATGGAGTTGAGGACGGGGCGCAGCGCGTAGTCGATGGCGAGGACGTGCGCGACGGAGCCGCCGGTGGCCAGCGGCAGCACGGTCTTGCCGGTCAGGGCGTACTGCGGCAGCAGGTCGAGGAGTGCCTTGAGGACACCGGAGTACGAGGCCTTGTAGACGGGGGTGGCGACGACCACTCCGTCGGCGCGGGCGAGCAGTTCGGTGGCCTCCACTATCGCCGGGTGGCGGAAGTCCGCCCCGAGGAGCGCTTCGGCGGGGACGGTGCGGACGTCGAGCGGGATCACCTCGTGACCCTGGGCGGTCAGCCGCTGGTCGAGGTGGCGCAGCAGGCGGTCGGTGCGGGAGGAGGCGGAGGGGCTGCCGGAGACGGACAGGACGGTGGCCATGGGTCCTCTTTCTGGCACGGCGATTTCGGCGGTGGGAGTCGCGGGGAGGAGAGCGGGCGAGGAGCGGGGGCGGGCGGCACGGGAACGCCGGGCGCGGCCGGGCGCACGCCCGCTCGGCGGACGGCACGCGGACGCACGAGGGCACGGAGGCACGGAGGCACGGAGGCACGGAGGCACGGAGGCACGGACGGCGGAGTGTGCACGGGGAACAGCGGGCGGGGCCCGGCGAACGGGCCGTCACCGCGCGGCCGTCACGACAGGGACCGTCGCTTTGCGGGCCGGCGCAGGGCTCGGACGGGAAGGCGCAGACGCGGCGGGGGGGAACGCGCGGCGGATCAGACCGCGGGGCGACAGGAGGCGCTGGAGACGCGGGCGAGGTCGACATGGCGTCGCCGCGTGAGGTCCAGTCGCACGTTCATGCTGACGATCGTGGCAGCCGCCGGTGGGGCAGTCAAGGAGACGCCGACGGGTCTCGTATGACGGACCGTAGGGCGCGGTGAAGGCGACGACGACCGCGACGACGTGAAGGCGGCGGCGACGCGGCGGATCACGCGTCCGGCATCAGCCAGGGTTCCTGGGGAAGCGGGCGGCCCGTCTCGATCAGGGACTTGAGGTTGGACAGGACCGCGGGCCAGCCCCGCGAGGCGGCGTCGAGTTCTCCGACGTCGTTGAGGTCCTCGTGGGTGACGGTGAGACGGACGATGTCGCCGTGCGGCCGGATGTCGAAGGTGACCCGGGAGTGCCGGTCGGGCCGCGCGGCGTCCTCGGGCGCGGACCAGGTGGTGACCAGCCGGGCCGGGCGGTCGGAGACGACGACGGTGCCGACCACGTCGGCGACGCCGGAGCCGTCCGTGCGCACGTGCTCCCAGCGCGAGCCCGGCCGCCAGTCGGAGACGTTGCTGTGACCCCAGTAGGCGGCGGTCAGGTCGGCGTCCGTCAGGGCGTCCCAGACCGCCTCGGGAGTGCTCCCGACGTAGGTGACGTACACATGGCTCAACGGGCCGGGCACGGATCGCACACCCACAGTCACGCAGCTGCTCCCCCGCATGTCAAACGGGCACCGCCGCGCGGGGCACCCGGTCGCGCGCGGCGGAGTGCACGGTGGAGTGCCTTCCCGCACAGCGGGCATCCGGACTGCGCGGGGGACAACGACACGGAGAGGCGAAGATGGAGATCAGCGGCATCATCAGTGCCATCGTCATCGGCATCATCATCGGCGCCCTGGGACGGCTCGTCGTCCCCGGCCGCCAGCACATCGGGATCCTCTGGACGATCCTCATCGGCATCGTGGCCGCACTGGTCGGCGCGGCGATCGCCTCCGCGCTGGGCGTGGCGGACACCAAGGGCGTCGACTGGATCGAGTGGCTCATCCAGATCGCGCTCGCCGCCGTGGGTGTGGCCGCGCTGGACCGGGCGAAGGCGCCCCGGCGCTGAACCGCCGGGCCCGGGTCTCAGTGCTCGTGGACGTACGGCGTCGTCGTGGTCAGCGCTGCGAAGCCGAGGCGTTCGAGGATGGGCCGGCTCTCGCTGCTCGCGTCGACATGGAGGTAGCGGTAGCCGCGGTCGGCGGCGACGCGGGCCCGGTGGGCGACCAGCGCGCGGTAGATGCCCCGGCCCCGCCACTCCTCGGCGGTGCCGCCGCCGAACAGGCCCGCGAAGCGGGTGCCCGGCAGCAGCTCGATGCGGCCCGCGCACACCGGCTCGGCACCGGCGAGGGCGACCACGGCGACCAGGGTGTCCGAGGCCTCGGCGAGCTGGGCGAGGACGCGGTGGCGCAGCTCGGCGTGGTCCGTGCCGAACGCCCTGCGGTGGGCGGCGACCATGAGGTCCACCCCGGCCTCGTCGGTGACGGTGTGCAGGCGCACGCCCTCGGGCAGTACGGCGTCGAGGTCCAGGTCCGCGATCTCGCCGACCATCAGGGTCTCCTCCGGTTCGGGCGTGAACCCGGCGGCCGCCAGCCGCCGTCCCAGGTCCGCCGGCCGGTCGTGCCCGTACAGCTTCCATTCGAAGGGGTGGCCCAGCGCGCCGAAGCGGGCCACCTGCTCGGCGATCGCCGCGTCGGCGTCGTCGGCTTCCAGCGCTGACCACACGACCCCGTTCCAGTCCCGCGCGGAGCTGCCGACGTGGCGCACCACGTTCCCGGCGCGTTCGACGCGCGCTCCGGGGCCGTCGGGGCGCAGGCCCTCGCGCAGGTCGCGGTCGTACAGGGCGAGTATCGTGGCGTGATCCATACGCCGGACCTCATCAGAACGGACGGGGTCCCGGCAACGGAATTACGGCGCCCCGCAGGAGCCGCGGGAGCCACGCGGCCGGCGCCGCCGTCCGTCCCGGCCCGCCGGCTATCCCAGTTCGAGGGTGGTGACGCCGAAGACCCGTTCCCGGGCGTACTCGCGCACCGGCCCCGTGTACATGCGGGCGGTCTGGAAAGAAGGCGTGAGGCCCGCCTCCTCGGCCAGGGCGACGCCCGCCGCGTTGGGCTCGGGCACGTCGAGGGCGATCCGCTGCTCCCCGGCAAGGGCGCACAGCGCGGTGAACAGGGTTCGCGCGTCCTCGGCGGTGTCGGCGAACAGCGGGCCGATGCGCAGGCCGTCGTGGGCCGGGCGGAGCACTCCGTAGCCGCTGACGCGGTCCCCGTCGCGGCGGACGAGGGTCCGGTGCCCGTCGGTGGTGAGCCAGCGGGCGAGGAAGCGCGGGCGTTCGGCCGGGTGGCAGAGCGCGTCGTAGGCGGTGAGGTCCGCCAGGTCCGCGAGGGCTGCGGGCCGTACGCCGGCGGGGCACCGGGCGGCGGGGGCACGTCCTGCGAAGCGGACGGTGCGGTGGGCGGGCCGGAAACCCGACTGCCGGTAGTTGGCCTGCTGGGCGACGACGCCGTCGAGGCCGACCGTACGGCTTCCCGCGTGCGCCAGGGCGGTCTTCCAGGTGGTCAGTCCGTGTCCCCGGCCGCGCAGGTCGGGGCGGACGAGGTAGCAGCCCAGGAAGGCGAAGTCGGCGCCGTACCGGACGACGGAGATCGCGGAGACGGGCTCGCCGCCGATGCGGCCCAGGAAGAAGCCGGCGGGGTCCTGGGCGAAGAAGGCCGGTCCGTCGGACAGCCCGGGGTTCCAGCCCTCGTGGGCCGCCCATCGGCTGATCACCGGCCAGTCCTGCGGGGTCGCCCGGGTGACGACGAGGTCTTCGCGGGCCTCCGGGACCATCGGTGCGCTCCATTTCCGTGGCGGGCTGGTGCGCGGAGCATCCTTCCCGATCACGCGCGGCCGCGCCACGGCGGGATCAAGCCGTGCTCCGCCGGTCGACGGGCCACCGCCGGCAGGTGGCCGGCATCGGGGTACTGCTCCGCGGGCGCCGCCGGCCGGTCGAGGGCCGCCGACGACTTACGAAGGCTTCCCGAGGCTTCCCGAGGTTTCTGGAGCCTTCCCGGGGTTTCCGGAGCCTTCCGGAGGTTTCCGGAGCCTTCCGGAGGTTTCCGGAGCCTTCCGGAGGTTTCCAGAGGCGGAGGTCCCACCGGTGGGGGGCGGATGCGGTGGGGCACTCCCTGCGGCCGTGGTGGCGGGTCCGGCTCAGCGGATCGCCCCGGGCCTGAAGCGCCGGTAGAGGACGGCCCCGCCGAGCAGGAGGGCGGCGCTCGCGGCGACGGCGGGCTCCGTCCGGTCCGTGCCGGTGTGGGCGAGGGACAGCTGCGTGCGCGGGGCGGCCACCGGGTGCGGCACGGGCTTCGGCGCCGGGCGCGGCGTGGACCGCGCGGGCGGCGTGGCCGGGTGCGGCGCGGGCCGGCCGACGGAGCCGTTGACGGAGGTGTTGCCGGTGGCGGGGTTGCCGACGCCCACCACGTTCACCGTGTTGCCGCTGACGTTCACCGGGAGGTGCACCGGAAGCTGGACGCCGTTGCCGGAGAGCACGCCCGACGAATCCTTTCCGCTCTCCCGCGCGGTCGCCCCCCGGGTGGACGACGCCCCCGACGAGGCCCCGTGCCGCCCGGTGGAGGTGTCGGCGCAGCGGTTGCCCGCCGCGGGGTCGAGGAGACCGGCCACGTTCACCGTGTTGCCGCACACGTTCACCGGGACGTGCACCGGGAGCTGAAGGGTGTCGCCGGACAGCAGGCCGGGTGAGCCGGTCGCAAAGCCGTCCGCGGCGGCGCCCCCGTCGGCCGCGAACGCGGCGGACACCGGCACCGCCATCGCCAGCGCACCGGAGGCGGCGACGGCGATCACTCCATTTCGGGTAACCCGTTTCATAGGTCCTGTGCCTTCCAGACAGGGTCGCGGGCGCTCGCCCGCACCGGGGAGAACGCGGGCCTCGGCCATCCGGGTCATGGCCCGCCCTTCTTTCACCCCTTCGGGTGGTGTCCCGGCCGCTTCCCGACGGCCTGGTTTCGAACGGTGCGGGCAAGCTCGTACGCCTGGTGCAGCGGTCCGCCACCGGGAGGCGCGGGGATCGGGGGCCGCTTATGGTGGGCGAGGGCGTTGTCCCGGTCCGCGGCCAAGCGCCCTTGGAGGCATCCATGCTGGCCAAGCTGTCGACGCGGAACGCGGCCCGGCGCGGTGCCTGCGTCGGGGCCGTCACACTGGCGCTGCTCGGCGCGGGCCTGCCCGTGGCCGCCCCGGGCGCGGGGCCGGCCGGCCTCGACCGCTTCTACCGGCAGAAGGTCACGTGGGCGGCGTGCGACCCGGGCGCGCCGAAGGACCTCCAGTGCGGCAAGGTCACCGTCCCCCTGGACTACGCCCACCCGGGCGCGGGCACCCTCGATCTGGCGCTGGCCCGGTACCGGGCCACGGGACGGTCGCAGGGCTCGGTGGTGCTGAACTTCGGCGGTCCCGGCGGCGCGGGGGTGTCGGAACTCGCCCTCTCCGGCAAGCAGTTCATGGACCTCACCAACAGCTACGACGTCGTCAGCTTCGATCCGCGGGGCGTGGGCAGGTCCTCCCCCGTCAGCTGCGGCATCGACGCCGGCGCCACCTCCGATTCCGGCGGCGACAGCGGCGACTCGCGGCCCGACCTGGGCAACGCGCAGGCCGCCCGCAAGGCGCTCGCGCAGTGGAAGGAGGTGGCCGCCGAGTGCGCCAGGCACTCCGGCCCGGTCCTGCCCCACATAGGCACCGTCGACGCGGCCCGGGACCTCGACGTGATCCGCCAGGCGCTGGGGGACGGCAAGCTCAACTACCTGGGATTCTCCTACGGCACCCGGCTCGGGGCGGTGTACGCCGCCGAGTTCCCCGGCAAGGTGGGGCGGATGGCCATGGACGGGGTGGACACGCTGACCGAACCGCTGTCCGAGCAGGGGCTGGTGGCGGCCGAGGGCCAGCAGACGGCGCTCGACGACTTCCTCGACTGGTGCGTGCAGGACATCGCCTGCCCGTTCGGCCAGGACCGGCGCCAGGCCGGCGACCAGGTCGTCCAGCTCGTGCGGTCGCTCGACGAGAACCCGGTGCCGACGGGCTCCGGCGGCCGGCTGACCGGCCAGCAGCTCGTGGGCGCCATCGGCCAGGCGCTGTACAGCAAGGCGATGTGGCCCTCGCTGGAGCGGGCGGTCGCCTCGCTGGTGCAGGACGGCGACACCCGCGCCGTCCAGTCCCTCGCATCCGGCGGCATGGCGCGTCCCGCCCGGGAGGGGCCGCAGGACCCGCAGGGCTCTCCGGCCCCGAAGCCACCGCAGGGCGCGGCGAAGCCGCAGGGCACCGGCGGGCTGGTGGACAGCGCGGAGGTGCCGCTGGACAACGTGCCGGCGGCGCTGATGGCGATCAACTGCGCGGACGACCCCGACCGGCCCGGTGCCGAGCAGCTCACCAAGGACCTCGGGCGGCTCAGCGCCGAGTACACGCAGGCCTCACCGGTCTTCGGCCGGTACCGGCTCAACGAGCTGCTGATGTGTTACGGCCGTCCCAGGGGCACCGACTTCATCCGGGAGAAGGTCCGCGACGTCGGCACGGCGAAGATGCTCCTCGTCGGCACCCGGGGCGACCCGGCGACCCCGTACCGCTGGACCGTGGAGACGGCGCGGCGGCTCGGCTCGTCGGCCGTGGTGCTCGACAACCGGGGTGACGGCCACACCGGCTACGGATCGTCCCAGTGCGTGCACCGCAAGGTCGACGACTTCCTGCTGTACGGTTCCCTGCCCGCCGACGGCAGTTCGTGCCCGGCGGACACCGAGCCGGACGCGTCCGGGTGAGGCGACCCCTGTCCGCAGGGTGACGACGCACCTCCTGCCCCGCGACCTGTCCCCCGGACGGAGCAACCGCGGGCGCACCGCGCAACCAGGCGGCCCCGTCGGTGGTCCCACTGTGCGGACGGGAGGTGTCACGACCGCCCGCCCCGACCGCACCTGAGCACGACCACCGACCACACTGGGGGATCCATGCGCACGCGTACCGCCGTCGCCCTGTCGGCCGCCCCGGCCGCCGTCGCCGCCCTGCTGCTGTCCGCCTCGCCCGGCCAGGCGGCGTCCGCCCCCGCCGGCTCCGCGCCCGCCGCCTGCGACGCATCGCAGCTGACCGTCCGGGCGCGGGCCGTGCCCGGCCGCCCGTCCGTGATCCGCCTCCAGGTGACCGGCCACGGACGCGCCTGCGCCGTCGACCGCATCCCCACGGTCACCTTCGGGGACCTGGACGGCGCGGCGCAGCCGGTCCCGCCGGGCGGGAGCGGCCCGTACCGGCTGGGCGCCGGGCGGACGGCGTACGCGGCGGTGCGCACGGTGGCGGACCCGGCGGACCCCGAGGCCCGCCGGGCGGCCACGCTGACCGTCTCCGCGGACCCGGCGCGTTCGGGCCGCACCTTCACCGCGGCGGCCCTGGGTGCGGGCGGCGCGATCCGGGTGTGGGAGCCGGTGACGACGTGGTGGCAGCCGTCGGCCGCCGCCGCGGACCGGGCGATCGGGCTCAGCCGGTGACGATCTCCGGCCGGTAGAGGTCGAGCCACACGGCCAGGTCCAGGGTCTTCTCCAGGCCGCGCCGCTCCGCCTGTGTGCTGACGGGGGTGTCGCGGTGCGCGGCCTGGCGCACCCGCTCCCGGTCGACCAGCTCGAACACGGGGTGGTCGGGCCGGGTGAGGAGGTCCTTGACGTGGCCCTGGAGCGCACTCGCGTAGGCGGGGTCCTGGGTGGAGGGGTAGGGGCTCTTCACCCTGTCGTACACGGATTTGGGCAGCAGGTCCGCGGTCGCCTCCCGCAGCAGGCTCTTCTCCCGGCCGTCGAACGACTTCAGCGCCCAGGGCGTGTTGTAGACGTACTCCACGAGCCGGTGGTCGCAGAACGGCACCCGGACCTCCAGGCCGACCGCCATGCTCATCCGGTCCTTGCGGTCGAGCAGGACGCGGACGAAGCGGGTCAGGTGCAGGAAGCAGATCTGCCGCATCCGGTACTCGAAGTCGCTCTCGCCGTCGAGGCGGCGGATGCCCGAGACGGCGGTGCGGTAGCCGTCGGCCACGTACGCCGGCAGGTCCAGGGCCTGGGCGAGGTCCGCCCGTATGACGTCGCCGTCGTCGCCGAAGTCGCGCACGAACCGCACCAGCCACGGGAAGGTGTCGGCGCGGCGTGCGTCCTCGTCGAAGAACTGGAGGTAGCCGCCGAAGACCTCGTCGGCGGACTCTCCGGACAGGGCGACGGTGGAGTGGTCGCGGATGCTGCGGAACAGCAGGTAGAGCGAGGCGTCCATGTCGCCGAAGCCCATGGGCAGGTCACGGGCCCTCAGCACGCGGGCCCGCACCTCCGGATCGGCGAGGGACTGCGCGTCGAGCACGATGTCCTGGTGGTCGGTGTCGGCGGCGCGGGCCACGTCGTGCACGTACGGCGTGTCGGGGGTGGCGCGCAGTTCGTCGGCGACGAACCGGTCGGTCTGGCCGACGAAGTCGACGGCGAAGCTGCGCACCTTCTCGCCGTGCTCGGCCAGTTGCCGCGCCGCCAGCGCGGTCATCGCGGAGGAGTCGAGGCCCCCGGAGAGCAGGGTGCAGCGCGGCACGTCCGCGACGAGCTGGCGGCGCACGATGTCGTCGAGCAGGGAGCGCACGGTGGCGATGGTGGTGTCGCGGTCGTCCGGGTGCGGCCGGGTCTCCAGCCGCCAGTAGGCGCGGGCGCGCAGGCCGCCGCGGTCGACGGTGACGACGGTGCCGGGCTCGACCTCGCGCATGCCGTCCCACACGGCGTGTCCCGGCGTCTTGACGAAGGTGAACAGCTCGCGCAGGCCGTCGAGGGTCACCCGGCGGCGGGCCAGCGGGTTGGCGAGGATCGCCTTGGGCTCGGAGCCGAACAGGACGCCGTCGGGCGTCGGGTAGTAGTAGAAGGGCTTGATGCCCATGCGGTCGCGGATCATGACGAGCTTGTCGTGGCGCCCGTCCCAGACGGCGAAGGCGTACATGCCGTTGAGCCGCTCGGCGACGGCGTCGCCCCACTCCAGGTAGCCGCGCAGCACGACCTCGGTGTCGGAGTCGGTGGTGAAGCGGTGGCCGCGCGCGGTGAGGTCGGCGCGCAGTTCCGTGAAGTTGTAGGCCTCGCCCGAGTAGACGAGGGCGACGGTGCCGGCCGGGGTGGTCTCGCTCATCGGCTGTCGCCCGCCGGGCAGGTCGATGATCGCGAGGCGCCGGTGGCCGAGGGCCGCGGGCCCCTCGGCCCACGTCCCCCGGTCGTCGGGGCCCCGGCAGGCCATCGTCTCCGTCATCGCGTCCAGTGCCGTGGCCTCAGAGCGCAGGTCGCGGTCGAAGGAGACCCAGCCGGTGATGCCGCACATGTGCTACCTCCAGGCGAACCAGTTGTATCGAGCACCTATATGACGAGCGTGTTTCACCCACCGGGGGCCGGTCAACGCGGCCGCATCCCGGGCGGCGGGGCGACCCCGGCGCTTTCGGCCGGACTTTGCCTCCAGGAGATCCGCGGGCGCGTCGCCGACCGGGGATGGCCCGCCGTGATTCGGTCACCGGCAAAGACTTGCCCACGAACCCCGTCCACCGGCCGTCGCACACGATCCGCGCCCCCGCCGCGGCGAGCACGCGGACGCTCCGCGCGCCCGCGCCGGCAAGCACGCGCCCGTAGCTACCAGTTACCCCGCCCACGACATCCGATTACTCCAAATGCCCGATATGCGAATCCGCCCTATGGTGCTGTCATGGAGCACGATCTGAGTCCCGCGACCCTCGCCGAGCTGCGGCGCCCGCGCAGCTATCCCGCGGTGTCCGTGCTGACGCCGACGCACCGCAGGGAACCCGACAACGCCCAGGACCGGGTCCGGCTGCGCAACGCCGTGACCGAGGCCAAGAAGCAGCTGGAGACCGACCCGGCGGTCACCCGGGAACGCCGCGCCGACGTCGTGCGCCAGCTCGACCAGGCCCTCTCCGAGGTGGACCTCACCTACGCCGAGGAAGGACTGCTGATCCTCGCCGCGCCGGGCGAGCACCAGGTGTGGTCGCTCGGCCGCAGCGTGCCGGAGCGGGTGGTGCTCTCGGACACCTTCCTCACCCGCAACCTGGTCTCGGCGAACGCGGCCGAGAGCCCCTTCTGGGTCCTGTCGGTCTCCGCCGACCGCCTGACCCTGTGGAGCGGCGGCGGGGGCCGCATCGCCGAGGACCGCACCGGCGGCTTTCCGCTGACCCGGGACCTCGACGAGAACTTCGACGCCGAACGGCAGGAGCGCATCGGTGACGCACCGAGCACGTTCCGCGACGAGCGCACCCGCCAGTTCCTGCGCGAGGCCGACACGGCGATGAGCGCGGTGCTGCGCGACCATCCGCGCCCGCTGTACGTCACGGGCGAGCCGGGAGCGCTGGCCGTCCTCGACGAGTGCGGCGGCGCCGCCCGCGACGCGGTGCACATCGCGCACGGCGGCCTGGCGCACGGCACGCCCGAGGCGGTGCGGCGCGCGCTCCAGCCGGTCCTTCAGGAACGGGCCCGCGCGGACACCGAGGCCGTCGCCCGGGAGCTGGAGACGGCTCGTGGGCGCAAGGAGTTCGCCGCCGGCGTCGACGAGTTGTGGCACAGCGCCCGGGAGGGCCGCGTCCGGCTGCTGGCCGTCGAGGAGAACTACCGGGTGACCGTGCGCGACGACGCGGGCGACCACCTGGTCCCGGCCGCGGGCGGCGACCTCGACGCACGCGAGGACATCGTGGACGAGATCGTCGAGCAGTGCCTGGAGACGGGGGCCGAGGTCCGCTTCGTCCCGGACGGCACCCTGGACGACGAGCAGGGCATCGCGGGCGTGCTGCGCTACTGAGCACGCCCGCCCGGCCCGCTGGGTGCTGTGGCCGGGCCGGTTCGCCGGAAGCCCGGGGCCGTTCGGTGCCGGGGGTGCCTCCCACGCCCTTCAGGAAGTGGGGGAGCACCGCAAGGCGGAGCATCAGCCGCGTACTGGACGTACTCGGGTGATGCGACGACGCGGCTGGGGGTCTCCCTGCTCGAAGAGCTTCGGGGAGCCGTGCCGGGCGCCCCGAGCCGGTGGACCTCTCCGGTCGCGGCACCGGCCCCCGTCCCACCCTCCTCGCCGGCGACTACGCTACGGCGCAACCGTCGACGAGGAGGGAACGCGCGTGGGTGAGCTGCTGGGCGTGGCCGTACTGGGCGCCGGACACATGGGGGCCGATCACATACGGCGCCTGGACCAGGTGGTGAGCGGCGCCAGGGTGGCCGCCGTGGCCGACCCCGACACGGCGCGGGCGCGCGAGGCACTGGGCGGCGTCCAGGGGGCGTCCGTGCACGCCGAGGCGGTGGCCGCCCTCGACGCGCCCGGCGTCGACGCGGTCCTGATCGCCTCCCCCGGGCCCGCGCACGAGGAGGCGCTGCTCGCGGCCTTCGCGCGCGGGCTTCCGGTGCTGTGCGAGAAGCCGATGGTGCCGGACTCGGCCGGGGCGCTGCGGGTGGTGGAGGCGGAGGCGCGCCTGGGCAGGAGGCTGGCGCAGATCGGCTTCATGCGGCGCTACGACAGCGGGTACCGGCGGCTGAAGTCCCTGCTCGACAGCGGGGAGCTGGGGCGATCGCTGATGCTGCACTGCACCCACCGCAACGTCTCCTCCCCACCGGACTTCACCAGCGCGATGCTGATCAACAGCTCCGTGTCGCACGAGATCGACGCGGCCCGCTGGCTGCTCGGCCAGGAGCTGACCGCCGTGACCGTGCTGCGTCCGGCCGCCTCCCGCGGGGCGCCCGCGGGGCTGGACGACCCGCAGTTCGTGCTCTTCGAGACGGAGCGGGGCGCCCTGGTGGACGTGGAGGCCTTCGTCAACTGCGGCTTCGGCTACCAGGTGCGCTGCGAGGCGGTGGGCGAGCGCGGCAGCGCGCGGATCGGTGACGACCACGGGATGGTCGTCACCGGGCGGGGACGCGCGTACGAGGAGGTGCCGCAGGACTACCTCGTGCGCTTCGCCGACGCCTACGACCGCGAGGTGCAGGCCTGGGTCGACGCGACCCGCCGGGGGCGCGTCACCGGTGCCGGGGCGTGGGACGGCTATGCCGCCGCCGTGGTCGCCGAGGCGGGGGTGCGTTCACTGGAGGACGGCGGCCGGGTGCCGGTCGTCCTCGCCCCGCGCCCGGACCTGTACAGCCCGGCCGCCGGGTGAGCACGGGGGCGTCCCGTGCCCCTCACACCGTGCCGAACAGGGCGTTCAGGCCGCGGTCGACGGCCGCGCCGACGTCCTCCTGGCCGGGCGCGACGACGGCGTAGGTGCGCAGGAGGAAGCGGCGCAGCGCCGGGGTGTCGAACTGCAGGAGGGCCATGCCCGACCGGGAGTGCAGTTCGATCGCCGTACGGGAGCCGCCGCAGGGCCAGAAGTGCACGTCGCCCGTCCCGGCCTGCTGTCCGAGGCCTTCTTCGAGCAGGGTGCGGGAGAAGGTCCAGGTGACCTCCGCCCCGTCGAGGGAGGCCTCGGGCGGGAAGTCGAGGTGCACGGCCAGCGGGTCCGCGGAGGCGTAGCGGAGGGTGGCGGGCACGATGAGTTCCTGTCCGTCCGCGGTGATCAGACGGGCGCGGGCGGACTGCTCGAGGGTGGTGTCCATGGTCGGTCTCCCCTGCGGGTCGGAGGTCGGCCGGTTCTGCCGTGTGTTCTTAGGAGCTCGCAGGTGCCGTTTGCATTACGTCCGAGCGCCCACCAATTCATGTGACCTACATCACTAGGGTCGCGTCCGGAGGTACGGAGGCCGCCAAGGGGAGCCCTCTGCCGTCGATCAGGTGCGCGAAGGGCGCCGTCGGACGCATGGCGATCCGTCAAATCCCGTAGGGAACCTACGCCTTGAGCGCCGGACGGAGTAGGCCGAAGGCGCAGTCGAGTCGCCCCTTGAAGACTGTGGCATATGCCAGAAGCACCACCGTATCGTGTGTTGCCGAATCCCTTACGGGCCGTCGCCCGCTGTGCCACAGTCGTAACGGTCCCACCCGCCCACGCGGCCCCCGTCCCCCGCATCGGAGTGCGTCATGCCGTCCCCCCTCTCCGCGGACCGCTCACCCGGCCAGCCGCCGGGGCGCGGTGCGGTCGACGCCCTGATATCGCAGGCGCGCCGGCTCAAGGGCGGGGTCGACGCCGTGCGGCGGGAGGCACGGGAGGACGTGACGGACCCCAGGGGCCGGTGGGAGCGGGCACTGTGCGACCTCGCCCTGCACCAGCTCAGCGACCTGGACGAGCACCTGGCGCAGTTGCGGGACGGCCCGCCGCCCGTCGCCCGCCCCGCCGGCACGCGCTCCGCCCCTGCCGCGGCCCACGCCACCGCGGCGCCGGCGCGGGCCCCGCACGGCTCCCTGCTCAGCCGGGTCGGCAGCGCCGAGTGGAACCTGCTGACCGGCACGGCCGACTGGTCCGGCGAGCTGTACCGGATCCTGGGCCGCGACCCGGCCGCACCCGCACCGACCCTGGACGAACTGCCGTCGCTGGCCGTCGAGGAGGACCGGCCCCGGCTGACCGCGATGGTCACCGGCTGCCTGGTCGACGCCCGGCCGATCGACGGCGAGTTCCGCGTCGCACGGCCGGACGGCGCGGTCCGGACGGTGCACATGATGGGCGAACCGGTGCTCGACGCCGACGGCGCCACCGCCTCCATGTGGGCAGTGCTGCGGGACGTCAGCGAACTGCGCCGCAGTCAGTCGGCGCTGCGCGAGACCCGTGACTCGCTGCAACGCCACCGGCAGCGGGCGCAGACCGGGCACCGGCTCGCGGTCGAGCTGCGGGAAGCCGTGCTGCCCCCGTGGCACGGCTCCCCGCGGCTCCCGCACCGCGGCCGCCCCGGGCTCGACCTCGCGGCCCATCACCTGCCCGGAGCCGCGGGCGCGGTGACCGGCGGCGCCTGGTACGACGCGCTGGAGCTGTCCGACGGCGACACCCTGCTCGGCGTCGGCGGCCTCACCGGACACGGGCCCGGCGTGACCTCCGCCGTCGCGATGCTGCTGGGCGCCCTGCGCGGCACGGCCATGACCGGTGCCGGGCCGGCGCAACTGCCGTCCTGGGTCAAACAGTTGCTCGACAGCGCCGTCCAGCCGGCCCTGGGCAGCGCCCTGTGCTGCCGCTACCGGCCCGCCGACCGCACCCTGGCCTGGGCGCAGGCCGGGCACCCCGCCCCTCTGCTGTTCCGGGACGGGGCGGCCCGGACGCTGGACGCCCCGCGCGGCGTCCTGCTCGGCGCCACCCCGATCGCCGGTTACGGGCAGGCCGAGGAGACCCTCCGGCCGGGCGACCTGGTCCTGCTGCACTCCGGCGCACTGGTGCCCGGGCACGGCGGCACGGCGGCCGTGAACCGCCTGCTGGGCCTGGCTCCCCGCCTCGGTGCCGGGCGAAGCGCGCAGGACTGCGTGCGCACGGTGCTGGAGGAGTTCGGCGCGGCCGGGCGCGAGGACGACGCCTGTGTGCTCGTCGCGAGGGTGACGCCGTAGCCGGCAACCGCTCGGCCACTGCCCTACACCGGTGCGCTGTCCGCGCCCTTGGCCCTGGGCCGGGGCATGACGAGGCGGATCTCCTCCCGCAGTTCGTGGATCTTCGGGTAGGTGGAGTACTGGGCGGTGAGCCGGTACATCTCACGCAGCCGGTCCCAGGTGCGCCGCGAGGAGTTCGACCCCATCGACATCAGCGCCAGCCGTGCGTAGCGGGCCGCCTGTTCGGGGTCGTCCGCGATGAAGCAGGCGGAGGCCATGGACAGATGGTCGAAGATCTTCGACCGCTCGCGGCCGTCGATCCGCAGGGCCAGGGCCTTCTCCGCGTAGTGCTGGGCGTGCGCGGCCGCGTCCGGGTCGAACTCCGCCAGCGTGCGGTAGGCGAGCGCCTGCATGCCGTACAGGTCCTCGTCCTTGAAGGTCTGCATCCAGGGCAGCGGTTCGTGGTTGCCCTTCTCGGAGACGAACAGGTCCTCCGCCCGGCCGAGCGTGCGGCGCATGGCCTGGCCCTTGCCCATGGACGCCTGCGCCCAGGCCTCGATGGTGTGGAACATCGCCTGGGTGCGCGGCTGCAGTTCCGCACCGGAGCCGGACTGGGCGAGCTTCATCAGGTCCAGCGCCTCGTCCGGCCGGCCCAGGTGCACCATCTGGCGCGCCGCGCGGGACAGCGCCTCGCCCGCGCGGGGCCGGTCGCCGCCCTCGCGCGCCGCGTGGGTGGCGATGACGAAGTACTTCTGGGCGGTGGGCTCCAGGCCGACGTCGTGCGACATCCAGCCCGCGAGGACGGCGAGGTTGGCGGCGACGCCCCACAGGCGCCGCTGGAGGTGGGCGGGGTGGCGGTAGGCGAGCATGCCGCCCACCTCGTTGAGCTGGCCGACCACCGCCTTGCGCTGGAGCCCGCCGCCGCGGGCCGCGTCCCAGGCCCGGAACACCTCGACCGAGCGTTCCAGTTCGTCGACCTCCTCGGCGCCGACCGGGGCGGCGTCGTAGCGGTCGAACCCGGCGGGGTCCGCGTGCAGGGGGTGGTCGAGGTCGGGGGCGTCGGCCGTCAGGGTCGGATCGGAGTGCAGCCAGTCGTGCATGGCGCCGCTGATTGCTGATC
Organism: Streptomyces sp. NPDC056160; assembly: GCF_042268205.1. Classification (NCBI taxonomy): domain Bacteria; kingdom Bacillati; phylum Actinomycetota; class Actinomycetes; order Kitasatosporales; family Streptomycetaceae; genus Streptomyces; species Streptomyces sp. NPDC056160. The sequence continues at coordinate 1,845 of NZ_JBHJUW010000117.1, read as the reverse complement.
CCGGGGTGAGTGCTGATCCCGCGGTGAGCGCGGCACCCGCGCCCACCAAGCCGCGTCGGTTGAGCATGAGGTCCATTCCCGTGAATTCGGTGAGGACCGCGGCGGTCTGCTCGGGCGCCCACGGCATGCCGTCGGGATGTTCCACTTCCCGCTCGCCCTGCCGTTTCCCCGCACGCCCGTGCCGTACCAGACCGAGGTCCTCGATGGTCACGACACGGCCGAGACGCTCGGTGAACAGGGCCGCCAGCACCCTCGGCACGGGATCGCGCGGGATCTCTCCCATGTCGATCCAACGCCGCACCCGGGAGGTGTCGGTCGCCAGCTGCGGGTGGCCCATGGCCGCCGCCTGCCGGTTGACCAGCCTCGCCAGCTCCCCCTTGGACCAGCCGGCCAGGCCGAACAGATCCGCGAGACGGGTGTTGGGTTGTCCTGTCACGTCAAGCCCCCAGGTACTCGGCTGACTTGACAGTAGACCCGGTGAGAGTTGCCGGGCGACTATTCGCCAGGGTTCGCCAGGGTGCGCCAGATGGTGTGCCACCGGCCCCGCGGTGTCAGGTAGGAAAGCGCCACCCCGACCCGGTCGCCGAGGGACATTCCCCAGGGTGCACCCGGGCGTCCGGGCCGGGCAGCGCGCTTCGAGCAGCAGGCACACGAAGGGATCTGTCTCTCCCATGTACGCAGCATCGTCCTCCGTGTCCGCCCCGCCCCGGCCGCTGCGCGCCCGTCCGGGCACCGGCGGCCCCTACCTCGACCCCGCGCGCCCGGCGGCCCCCGTCCTCGGTGTGGGCCGGCCGCGGCGCGCCCCGGGGCTCGGCACACCACCGCTCAGCGGGAGGCTCGACCTGTCCGGCCCGCAGGGCGCCCAACTGCGCACGGCGCTCGCGTCGGTGCAGCGCATCTGCCCGGAGTTCGCCCCCGTGCAGGTGCTGCGTCGCAGCGGCCGGTCGGTGCTCCTGGTCGGCACGACCGGGCGCAGCACGGCCGTCGCCAAGTGTTTACTGGACCCGTCCCGTGAATGGGCCGAGCGGTACCGGCACGAAATAGCGGCCTACCGTTCGTTCGTCCGGCACCGGCCCCCCGTGCGTGTGCCCCGGCTGATCGCGGCGGACCCGGACAACTGCACGCTGGTGATCGAGCGCGCGCCGGGCCGGGTGGCCGCACTCCAGCGGCACCCGGCGCAGACCCCGCCCCGGGCGGACATCAAGGCCGCGCTCGGCGCGATCTGCCGGCTCAACGCGTGGCGCCCCCCGGCGGGCACCTTCGACGCCCCGCTGGACTACGCCGCCCGCATCTCCCGCCACCACGAGCTGGGTCTGCTGACCGACCGGGACATGGGCGACCTGCAGAAGCTGCTGCACGGCATCGCGCACGCGGCGGGCCGACAGGGCATGGGCCAGTTCTGTCACGGCGACGCGCTGCTCGCGAACATCCTGCTCTCACCGGCCGGTCCAGTGCTGGTGGACTGGGAGCACGCGGGCTGGTACCTGCCGGGCTACGACCTGGCGACCCTGTGGTCCGTGCTCGGCGACGCCCCGGCGGCCCGACGCCAGATCAGCCAGCTGGCGCAGGCAGCGGGCCCGGCGGCGCGGGACGCGTTCCTGGTGAACCTGATGCTCGTCCTGACCCGCGAGATCCGCACCTACGAGACGGCCGTGCAGCGTTCGATGCACGACGCGGCCCCGACGGCACCGGGTACGGCCCACCCGGCTGCCGCGCCGTCCGGCGAGGAACAGCGGCTGCTGCTGCGGCGGCTGCACGACGACTGCCAGCTGGCCCGGCGGGCCGTACGCGCGGCGGTCGGCACTCGCTGACGGGGCGAAGGTCCCGCGGTACACCGCCTCGGCG